>JBATYB010000136.1:0-3044 GCA_049673825.1 Methylocella sp.
CCGCGCGCTTGCTGCAGCTCCGGTCGGGCCACGCCCTCCCTGCATCGCAACAAACGCGCGGCAACCCGCAACAAGCGAAACCCGGCAGAACGCCACTTATCTCTAGCGGAAAACTGTTCAGACAACCTGAGCCGGCGTAGACCACGCGGTCTGGCGAACCGTATCGCGGCGTGGCTTTCGCGCCCGTGCCCTAAGGTTTATGGCCCCGCTCAAGCGCCGCATCGCGCAGCCGCGCGGCGCTTGAGGCGCGAGCACAGGCAAATTTTAAGCTAAGCCGCTGCGCGGATTGTAGGGTTTTTGGCTTTCCCATTTGCGCATAAGATTGGCAAGTTCGGAGTCCGCCTCGTCGGGGAGGACAATTTTCAAGCTCACCAGCAGATCGCCGGAGGACCCATTCGGGCGAGGCAAGCCTTTACCGCGCAGGCGCAAGGTGCGCCCGCCATTCGAGCCGGGGGGAACCGTAAGCTCCACCGTTCCTTCGAGTGTCGGCGCATTGACCTTGGTGCCGAGGACCGCTTCATAAAGGGTCACCGGCAAATCGAGCCGCAGGTCGCGCCCCTCGACGCGGAAATAGGGATGTTTGGCGATTTGGACGGTCACCATGGCGTCGCCCGGCTCGCCGCCCAAAGGACTTGCTTGACCCTGCCGCTTCAGGCGGATTTGCTTGCCATCCTCGATTCCCGCCGGGACCGAGACCTCCAGGGTCCGGCCGGCCGGCAAGGTGACCCTAGCGGTCGTCCCTTTCGCTGCCTCGGCGAGGTTTATCGTTACGTTCACATTGACATCCTCGCCGCGCGGCGGCGGCGCGTCGCGGCCACGCGTTCTCCCCCTGCGGCCGCTTGCCATCCCGGCGCCAAAAAGGTCGGCGAAAATATCGCTCGCATTTAATCCCTCGGCGCCGGGGTGGCCGCCGCCGAAATTGAATTCAAAATGCTGGAAACCAGGGCCGCCGCCGGCTTGCGAACGTCGGCCAAAGCCCGCGCCCTCCGAGCCGAAGCCCTCGAACCCGTGGAAACGCGGTTTGCCTTCGGCGTCGATCTCTCCCCGGTCGAACGCGGCGCGCTTTTTCTCGTCGCCCACAATCTCATAGGCGGCGCTCACCTCGGCGAATTTCTCCTTCGCCTTCGGATCCTTGCTTTGATCTGGATGGAATTTCTTGGCGAGCTTGCGATAGACATTTTTGATCTCGGCCATGTCGGCCGATTTCTGAACTCCCAAAACCGTATAAGGATCACGCATCGATCAGCCTATTTTCGCCCCCACCCGTCCGCCGGAACAAGCGCACGTGTGTTCGGTAAAATTGGGGCTTCGGCACACCGGCCGCAAGGCTTTATGAACGGAAACCCGTGGCCGCTGCCAAGCCAATCCGTTATTTAGGTCTTTTTCCAGGGTTTCGCCTCGGCGATCGTCCACTCGCCCCGCTTGTCCGAGCAAGCGGTTCCTTGCATCGCGTGTTCGTCGCCCTTGCGATCGACCTCGGCGAGAAAGACACGGCAAATTCTGGCCTCAATGGGGAAGGGTTCGCCAACCGGTGTGAAAGAACCCTTGTTGCCCGAGACCGGATTATCCCAGCCGACCAGCGAACCATTGCCTTGCGGATCGAGGGCGGTCGAAAGCGCGGCCTTGGCCCGGCGCCAGTCCTCGGCATCGAGGAGAGCGGCGAGCGACGACTTTGGGACCGCTCCGGCCGCATCTTCCTTGGAGCCCGGCGACATCAAGGGCGAGATCGGAAACGCCATGTAACATCCGGCAAGGAGCGCCGGCAGGCCGCCAAGGATGCAAGCTTTCGCCGCGCGCGCGAACGGTTTCCGCCCAAAGAGCCAGAAATGCGGGAAACGAAAAATCGCGCGTGATGCGACCGCCATGCTACAAGGCCTCGCGCCAAACGAATAGAGGCCATAGCGGCGAAAAGCATCCCGTGTCACGACTTGGCTGCTCGTTAAAATTGACTCTTTTGGAGGTTTACCGTTGAAGGGGTTAATGACTCGTGACTTCACCGAGGCGTCCGAGCCTTTCGCTCTGTTTGGGGACTGGTTCGCAGCGGCGAAAAAAAGCGAGCCCGGCGATCCCAACGCGATGGCCCTCGCGACCGCCGATGCCGATGGCCTCCCGAATGTGCGCATGGTCCTGCTCAAGGCAGTCGAACCGTCAGGGTTTGTATTTTACAGCAATTCCGAGAGCGCCAAGGGCCACGAGCTTCGCGCGAATATGCGGGCGGCGGCGGTCTTGCACTGGAAATCGCTGCGGCGGCAGGTTCGTTTTCGCGGGCCGGTCACGCTCGTTGCCGATGCCGAGGCCGATGCCTATTTCGCCAGCCGCCCTTTGCCGAGCCGGATCGGCGCTTGGGCAAGCCGGCAATCGCGGCCGCTCGAAAGCCGTTTCGCGCTGGCCACCGCGGCCGCCAAATATGCCGCGAAATTTGCCTTTGGTGAAGTTCCCCGGCCGCCCTATTGGCTCGGCTATAGGATTTCGCCTATTTATCTCGAATTTTGGCTGGAGGGCGCCTTCCGCCTGCACGACCGTATCGTTTTCCGGCGGCAAACGGAGCGGGACGGGTGGCGCAAGGAGCGCCTGTATCCATGAGTTCAACCGGCTCATTCGCCGCGCGGGCCGAGGTGCGACCGGACTCGGCACGGACTTATCCGCGGCGTCCATGTCTTGGCGTGAGCGTCGCCGTCTTCCGGGCGGGCCGGGTTCTTCTCGCCAAGCGCACCAAGGAGCCTTTTGCGGGTGCATTTTCGTTGCCCGGAGGACTGGTTGAGATTGGCGAGACCTTGGAGGCGGCGGCGCTGCGCGAATTGCGCGAGGAAGTACACGTCGACGCCCGCATCGTCGCGTTCAATCGCCACGTCGAATCGATCGATCGCGACAGCGCCGGCGAAATCCGCCATCATTACGTGATCGCCTCCTTTGTCGGCGAGTGGATCGCCGGGGAAGCCAAACCTGGGCCGGAGGCGGGGGAAGCCGTCTGGGTTGAGCCCGCACGGCTTTCCGGGCTCGATTGCACGCCTCATATCGTCGCCGTGGTCGAAGCGGCGCAAAGG
>JBATYB010000137.1:0-10279 GCA_049673825.1 Methylocella sp.
TTCCATCACCGGCAAAAAACTATCCTGCTGGGCCCGGTTGAAACGATGCACCTCGTCGACGAAAAGCAAGGTGCCCTGCCCTGCCTTGCGGCGGCCCCGCGCGTCCTCGAAAACTTTTTTAAGCTCGGCGACGCCGGAAAAAATCGCCGAAATCTGGACGAAGGCGAGCTTCGTCTCGCCCGCGAGAAGGCGCGCGACGGTCGTCTTGCCGGTCCCCGGAGGTCCCCAGAAAATCAGGCTGCCCAGTGTGCCCGACGCAATAAGCCGACTCAGCGCGCCTTGCGGCCCCAGAAGATGATCTTGACCGGCGACATCGGCGAGGCTTTGCGGGCGCAACCGGTCGGCGAGCGGATGCGGCGCGTCCCTTGCGAGATTGGCGGCGGCGAAGAGATCGGTCATCTGGCTTTCAAATCTGGCCCACGCGCGCTTCGAACGCAAGCCGGGGCAAAGGAGCTGAGGCCTGGAGCAGTTAAGGTTAAAAGCGCTATTGAAGACCTGGCCGAGTTATAATCCAATTTTGCACTCACATGGGTCATGCACATGTTTCGGCCAGGTAAACATACTGTCTGCGCATTCTTTGATAATTTTAAAAAAAGCGAAGTTTTAGCCATGCGCACCATTGCTTTTGTTTCGCAAAAAGGCGGTTGCGGCAAAAGCACGCTTGCCGCTTGTCTCGCGGTGGCGGCGCAAGAGGCCGGAGAACGCGTTTTTGTTCTCGACCTGGACCCCAAGAAATCCCTCGTCCGGTGGGGGTCCAAACGCAACGATCCCAACTTGCCGGTCGAGGCAGTTCCGGCGGCGAGGCTTCCGGCGGCGTTAACCGCCCTTTCGAAGCGCAACATGAGCCTTGTCATTGTCGATACCCCGGCCTTGGAGTCGCCAAGATCGCTCGCCGCGATAAAGGCCGCCGATCTCTCCATCGTTCCGGCGAGGCCCGCCACCTTCGACATTTGGGCGAGCGAGGTGACCGGCCGCAAACTGAAACTGATGGGCAAGGAATTTATTTTTCTGCTCAATCAATGTCCGCCGGCCCGCCAACGTGGGCAAGAAAGCATCGCCGCGCTTGAAGCCGTCGGTTCTCTTTTGCATCCCCGCATCGCCGCGCGGGCCGGCTTTCTCGAAGCCGCCCGCACCGGCAAGGGCGTGACCGAGGTCGATCCAAAAGGCGCCGCGGCCCAGGAATTCCGCGACCTTTGGATGGATCTCAGCCGCAGGCTCCGGCCAATTCAAACTTGCGGATGAGCGGCGCCCTTCACCCGCCGATCATGTGGCAACGGCCTCGCCCCCGCGCGCGATGGTCGATTGCCGGTAATTACCATGCCCGCGCGCCTGAGCGTCATGTTCCCACTTCACGGGTTCATTTCAGCAATTTCCGGTCGCTCCATCGGCCAGCCGGCCATTCCGCGATCAATCCCTTTGGGATTGAAAAGCAGATCCTCGACAACCAGGATCAGGGCGATCATGCCATGGGTGGTCCTGTCTTGTCACGCTGAGGGTCCGGGCCAAAACATTCTCGCGCCTATTGCTCGTGGAGATAATTGCGCACGGTCTCGAGGAATTTCACGATGGAGATCGGTTTCGACAGATATGCCTCGCATCCGCCCTGCCTGATTTTTTCCTCGTCGCCCTTCATGGCGAAAGCGGTAATGGCGATCACCGGGATATGGCGCAGATCTTCGTCGTCCTTGATCCATTGCGTGACCTGAAGTCCGGAGACCTCGGGCAGTTGAATATCCATCAAAATGAGATCGGGCTTGTGCAGACGCGCGAGCTCCACCGCTTCGACGCCGCTGCGGGTCTGCACGGTCCCGTAGCCATGCGCCTGCAAAAGATCGTTGAACAACTTCATGTTCAACTCATTGTCCTCTACGATTAGAATGCGTTTTTGCATCGGAAATACCCGGCTCCGGGCGGCGGACGATCCACGTCCGGGAAGGTTCGGCCGCACTCGTCAGTAACGGACAGACATTGATGAAAGGGAAATCGTTATAATGCAAAACTTCGATTTTAGGCCCTCGCCGGCCAAACAGCCACAACTCACCAAAGCCGCCGCCGAATCGATAGCGATCGAGGTTTTAACCTTTCTGGCCGGAAATCCAGCGAGGCTCGATCGTTTCCTGGCTCTGTCTGGCCTTGGGCGGGATAATTTGCGGGCGGCCGCCGGAGAGCCTGGATTTTTGGCCGCGATCCTCGATCATCTCGCCTCCGACGAGTCACTCCTCCTCGCCTTCGCGGCCAATGCGGGGCACGCCCCGGCAACGATCGCCAAGGCGCGGGACATATTGTCGCCCCCGGCGGAGATGCCGTGACAGCGGCGGCCCGTGCTAAGAAGCATAGCCCTTAAACCGGAGCCTCGCATGATCTGGCCTCTGCCTCGACGCCCAAAACGCCAACCCGCGCCGGAGCATGACGCCCGCGCCGCTGCCGCGCAACGACTCAATCTAACCCAGCGTTTGCGGCGCAACCGCAAGTCGGATTGGACACGCAGGCTCGTCCGCGAAAATACCCTGACCACGGACGATCTCATCTGGCCGGTTTTTCTTTGCGAGGGGGACGCGCGGCAACCAATTGCTTCCATGCCCGGCGTCGAGCGCCTCTCCATCGGCGAGGCCGTGCGCGCGGCGGCCGAGGCGGCGGAGCTTGGCATTCCGGCGCTCGCGCTGTTTCCGTTTACCGAGCCTGGCCTGCGGAACGAGCAGGCCAGCGAGGCGCTCAATCCCAACAATCTCGTCTGCCGCGCCTGCCGCGCGATCAAGCGCGAGGTGCCGAACCTCGGCCTCGTCACCGATGTCGCGCTCGATCCCTACACCAGCCATGGCCATGACGGCCTTCTGCGCGGCGAGCGGATTCTTAACGACGAGACGGTTTTCGTTCTCGTGCAACAGGCGCTGAACCAGGCGCGCGCGGGCGTCGACATCATCGCGCCTTCCGACATGATGGACGGGCGCGTCGGCGCGATCCGCGCCGGGCTCGACGCGGAAAATTTCGAGGAGGTGCAGATTTTATCTTACGCCGCCAAATATGCCTCGGCCTTTTATGGGCCTTTCCGCGACGCCGTCGGCACCAATGCGACGCTGATCGGCGACAAGCGCACCTATCAGATGGAGCCGGCCAATTCCAACGAGGCCCTGCGCGAGGTCGCGCAAGACATCGAGGAAGGCGCCGACATCGTGATGGTGAAACCGGGCCTGCCTTATCTCGATATTCTTTTCCGGGTGAAGGAGCGCTTCGGTATGCCGACCTTCGCCTATCAGGTGTCGGGCGAATATGCGATGATCATGGCTGCCGCGGACAAGGGCTTTATTGACGGCGACAAAGCCATGCTCGAAAGCCTCATTGCCTTCAAACGCGCCGGCGCCGACGCGATCCTCACCTATTTCGCGCCGCGGGCGGCAAGAAAATTGAAGGGAATGGCGTGAGGCGTTAGTTAATAATACTTCAGAGTCGGTTTCAAAAGCCTAAGCCCGCCCGGAAGGGGCTGATTTCAGGCAAATCAAACCGTTGCCAAAAAAGGTTTGCATCGGATCGAATTCTCGGGGAGTATCGGACTTGCAAAGGTTCACGATATTCCCCTGTTTTGCTGGGGCACCGGCCCGCCTCATAGGCGGGTTTTGTGTTTCTGGGGCTTGTTTCTCCAAACAAATTGCGGAAACGTCGCGCGGCGAATCACTCGCTGCGCATCCGGCCAGCCTGCCGAGATTTTCGTTATTCGTCGAGAGTCTTAACGAACGCGCCCGAATGCGGATTCTTCGAAGGGGCCAAGAGATGAATATTGAGGACGGTCAAAACCAAATTCGGACTTATGAGAGAGTCGTTACTGACTACAAACTCGATGTCCTCAAGTCAGGGGGTGATTTGCAGCTCACGGCGAGCGGTGATCTGGCTCTAACCGCCTATGGTGATCTGAAACTCGGGGATGATCGCTTCAACGCGATGCGGAGCTTGGTGGTAAGATGGTGCTTTAACGCCCCGACGCTCGAAGGCCTGTTCAAGCTAGTTACTGATGCACCCGCGGAAATGAGACGGCTTGACGACGAAATGAATAACGTCGCCCTAACTTTCTTCCATTCACCTTCCTCTCTGGAAAGATTCCATGCGATAAGAGACGAGGTTGGAGCATGTACTTTTGGTGCAATGGCGTGTTCGGGTGCAATTATGGTCGTATTAAACAATCTTTTAATGAGGTTGAAAAAAGACTTGAAGGCAACAGACAATGCTTGGAACAAATGCTCTCCGCTAATTGACGGCTACTCGCTCGGCTCTATCATTAAAGCGGCGGCCAATAATTTTCGTCATCACGATGAATGGGCACGAGATGATCCGCCAACTAAGAAGCAAATGGAATCTATCCCCGTGATCGCTGCCGTGTTGAAAGTGTCAATCGGCAAAAATGGCAAGGGTCATCCGTTCCGTCGTAACGTCTGTCCTGAACTGGTCGAAGCCCTGAGCGGCGGGAACTGCGAGGAGCTTAATCGCAAATTCTTTGCGTTCGCAAAAAACATGGCTGCGTGATTTCACGAATGCACAAAAATCAGCGACTTTAGTGTGGTGTCATCAATGTCTTGATCATAGGCGATCTCAACCAAGCGGACTTTGTTCTTTTCACATTGGCTCCGCTTTCGATTATCGCGCTCCTGAACGCGCCGAAACGCATCCTCGCCGCCGAAGAATTCGACCGACTGAAAATGCTGCAATCCGTGATATTCGATTGCAACTGAGTGCGACGGAATCCAGATATCGAGGTGCTGGCGACCAAGCCATTTCGGCTGACCATGCGCGATTACCTCGACGCCGCACAGCAGCTCTCGTACCCGATAAAGAAGCTCAGTCTCGCTAACCCATGCCTCGCCAACGGCAGAAATTCCTCGGGCCTTACGGACGTCGTTCTCAGTCTCACGAAGGAGTGTGAAAAGCGCCTTCCCAAAATCGCAGGTGGTATCGAGCTTTGCCACCCATGCACGCGTAGATTTCTTCTGAGCCTCAAATTTCGTAAGGTTCACCAGAAATTGTCCGGCAACATACTTTTCGTAAGCTGCCAGCTCGTCAGGGCGCTTAGGGGTCGGATCGTCCTTCGCCTCCTGGCGCAGTTTGGCAAGACGTTGATCAACGCTGGCGCGGTATTCCTCTTTGGTTCGCGTCACACTCTCTCGGAAAACATCCCTAGCGTCGAACCATTGAATCCGAGGAACGTCAATGGAAACCCAGCCCTTTTTGTTGGTGTCATAATATTGCACTTTTCCCGGGTAACCGTGGGCCTTCCGCTCCGACTCGCTCGTCCTAGCCTCGAACGCGATCTTCTCGACTGCATGCACGCGTAGGAATTCCCAAGTTGCCCTAGGCTTCAACGCCTCCTGAATCTCTCTTGGGTGATTAACAAAAAAGTCGGTAGACGGCATGAGGTGCAAGGTAGGTACTCGGTACATCTCCCACGGCTCAGGAGGCCGGTTGCAGGCAAAGGCTAACGACCAGTGTGCGTCGAGCTGGTGGGAACCCAATTTATCCGCACCTTCAGTAAGAGCTTGATGGCGAAGTGACCGAAGCAAGGCTTCTATTTCGGACTTCTGCATTTGCACCGTCAAAGTATATAATCATCACTTGCAGAAACCGCACTCACGCCGTCAGCCCCAAAATCGTTCACCCGCCCACGTCGTAGGGTCGCCCAATCTCCGCAAGCGTCTCCTCGCCATGATCGCGGCGACGGATTGCCTCGCGCTTCTGGTGATCTGTGAGCTTCGGGCGTTGCCCATCTTGACGCCGCGTGCCTTGGCGGTCAGTGGTGGTCAATCAATAAGCCGCCGCTGGGTATTACGGAAACGCGGAGGTGGTGCGTTTGAATTTGCGGCGCGCCAGTTTGACTATCCCAAAAGCGCACCTTGTCCAGCCATTTTTCCAAGAATTATTTTTGCCGTGTGGATAGCGGGAGCCAGCGCCGCTAGATCAAAAATTCCCTACTTCCTGCAGCACCAGCGTGGCACAAGAGTAGCCGTCACGAACTGATTCGGCGCGCCTCCCGCAGGCCCGCGCCGGCCGAGAAGCCTTATGCCAGCAATCGAAAATCTTGCCGAAAGAACCCGCCTTTCGGGCGGCGCCAGCCCCGACCCCGCGTTCCGGCTGGCGCCGCATAATATCGAAGCAGAACAGGCGCTGCTCGGCGCGATTCTTGTCAATAACGACGCCTTCGACCGGGTCTCCGATTTCCTCAAGGCGGAACATTTTTCCGAGGAAGTGCACCGGCGGATCTTCGACGTCGCCGCGCAATTGATCCGCGCGGGAAAACTCGCTTCGCCGATCACCCTGAAAACCTTTCTTGGCGAGCACGATCTCGGCGGCGTCACCGTGCCGCAATATCTCGCCCGCCTGGCGGCAGAAGCAACCACCGTCATCAACGCTGAGGACTATGGCCGCACCGTCCACGATCTCGCTCTTCGCCGCGATCTCATCCTCATCGGCGAGGATATCGTCAACGCCGCCTATGACGCGCCGGTCAATGCGAGTCCACGCGAACAAATCGAGGACGCCGAGCGCAAGCTCTATTCGATCGCCGAGACCGGCCGCTACGAGGGCGGTTTTCAGCGCTTTTCCGATGCCTTGACGACCGCCGTCGATATGGCGGCGAAGGCGTATGAACGCGATGGACGCTTGTCTGGGATCGCGACAGGCCTCGCCGATCTCGATCGCTACATGGGCGGCCTCCAGCCGTCCGATCTTGTGATTGTCGCCGGGCGTCCCGGCATGGGCAAGACGGCGCTTGCGACCAACGTCGCCTTCAACATCGCGAGTTCTCACGAGGACAAGCCCAAACCCGACGGCACCAGGGAAACCGTCAATGGCGGCATCGTCGGCTTTTTCTCGCTCGAAATGTCGGCCGAGCAATTGGCGACCCGGATCATCGCCGAACAGGCCGCCGTCCCTTCCTCCAAGATCCGCAGGGGCGACATCGGCGAGCCGGAATTTCATCGCATCGTGGAGGCCGCCCGGAAGATGCAGTCGATCCCCTTCTATATCGACCAGAGCGGCGGCCTTTCGATCGCCCAACTGGCGGCGCGGGCGCGGCGGCTCAAACGTCAGCGCGGCCTCGATGTCCTCGTGATCGATTACCTGCAATTGCTCGGCGGCTCGAAAACGCGGAGCGACTCGCGCGTGCAAGAGGTGACCGAAATCACCACCGGCCTCAAGGCGCTGGCCAAGGACTTGAACGTTCCGGTGATCGCGCTTTCGCAATTGTCGCGGCAGGTGGAAAGCCGCGACGACAAGCGCCCGCAGCTTTCCGATTTGCGCGAATCCGGCTCGATCGAACAAGACGCCGATGTTGTTCTCTTCGTCTTTCGCGAGGAATATTATTTGAACGGCAGAGAGCCCCGCGCGGGAACCGACGAGTTCATCGCCTGGCAGGCCGACATGGAAAAGGTGCACGGCAAGGCCGAAATCATCATCGGCAAACAGCGGCACGGCCCGACCGGAACCATCGAGCTCGCATTCGAGGCCGAGATGACTCGGTTTTCCAATTTGGCCCGCGCGGGAAACCTGCCGGAGCATTTTTAGCTGGCGTCCCGCGCCTTGCGGGCATATTGTTAAGCTCGACAGATGATAAATGAAATTATTTCGTCCCTCCTTATTCGAGCAGTCACCATTCATGATCACGCCGTGAGGACAGCTAATGAACGTCCAGTTCGCTCGCAATAGCCAGAAAAAATTGCGAGCACCGTTCTTGCCGGCTTCGGACAACACGTCTGAGGCCCTTGCCGCCCTTCAAGCTGCAAATCTGCATTACCGAAGCGCTGCTTGGCCTCCGCCATTTAACGCAACAAAACACCGCTTGCGTAAAGGGGATTCCCGCGATCTCTCATGGGTTCCAGATCAGTCCGTTCACTTGGTGGTGACCTCACCCCCCTATTGGACACTTAAGAAATACGAGGAACGTGGTGGTCAACTTGGCGAAATTATTGAATATGAATCTTTTTTGGAGGAATTGGACAGAGTATGGCGGGAGTGCGTGCGTGTTCTCGTCGAAGGTGGGCGCATTTGTTGTGTTGTCGGAGACGTTTGCATTCCTCGTAAGCGGGATGGTCGCCATCGCGTGATGCCCTTGCACGCCGACATTCAGGTTAGGAGCCGCCGTCTTGGCTTGGATTGTCTCACGCCGATTATTTGGCACAAAATTGCGAATGGCGTGACGGAAGCGCGTGGTAATGGCGCGGGCTTTTACGGAAAGCCGTACCAGCCCGGCGCCGTCGTAAAGAACGATTTAGAGTATATTCTTTTCATGCGTAAGGGCGGAGAATACCGGAAGACAACCATGCTTCAAAAGTCTCTTTCCATGCTGACAAAGGACGAAATGCAAGCATGGTTCTGTTCAATTTGGACCGACATCAAGGGTGCTTCGACTCGGGGTGGCCACCCGGCACCCTATCCGGTAGAATTAGCCGAACGCCTTGTTCGCATGTTCTCTTTCGCCGGAGATACAGTTTTTGATCCATTTCTTGGGACAGGTTCAACGACGATTGCTGCAGTCCGTGCGGGACGAAACTCTATCGGCAATGAAATTGAGCCGAAATATCTGAAGCTTGCGTGGGAACGCGTCCGGAAAGAGCTGGATCAGGCGCGTCTGTATGGCAGTTGCGAAGCTGTCCTTATCTGATGTCGGTCTCTTTATCCGATGCGGTCGATGATCTTCTTAGACGCCAGACGCAGGACCCTGGACGGCTTCATCTACTTGCGCGATTCTGCATTGAGGCATTCGATCGCGAAGGCCTGCCGGGTGTTCGTGGCGGCAAGGCCAACGAAGTTGGAATCCGTGGACTGGGTCGTCAGAAAGATTGGGACCTTGCCTATGTCCTCGTTGGAAAACCACGGTTACTGATTTCTTTAAAGTCGATATTAAAGAATTTGGCGGGGACGGTCCCCAATCGCCTTGACGATCTTATGGGCGAAGCAGCGAATGTGCAGCAACTTTCGCCGGAAATTGTCATTGGTTATGTCGTCATCATGGACGAAAAAGAGGATTCCATGCGCCGTGACGGGAGCGGCACTTGGAGTGACCACTTCGAGTCGAATCTTCGCAAGATAGCCATCAGGAAGGCGCCTCTCTGGAACCAAGGCTTGATCGAGGGTGCTTGGCTCATCCGGATTAATAGTGCCAGGCCGCAAGGACAACGCATATCCGCCGCCGTCGATATGGACGCACATGGGACCACCTTCTTTCGAGCCCTGCTTGACGAGCTTTACCTTCGAGAACCGACAATCCGATCCGTGAGACCTACTTGAGACAACGCTCGACAGCAATCCAAAGGCGCTAATGGCCAAATCTCACGCTTCCTTCGTTTGCCAAAATTGCGGCGCGGTCAGCCAGCGCTGGCAAGGCCGCTGCGAGGCTTGCGGCGGGTGGAACACCATCGCCGAGGAAAGCGCGGAATCGGGGATCGGCGCGAGGGCCACGCACGCGCGCAAGGGCCGCGTTTTCGGCCTTTCGAGCCTAATCGAGAAAGACCGCCCGGCCGCCCCCCGCGTCACCACCGGCATCGCCGAGCTCGACCGGGTAACCGGCGGCGGTTTCGTGCCGGGCTCGGTTATTTTGCTTGGCGGCGAACCCGGCATCGGCAAATCGACGCTGGTCATTCAGGCCTGCGCCGCGCTTGCCGCATCGGGGCGGCGCGTCGTCTATATTTCCGGCGAGGAGGCGGTCGAGCAGCTCCGCCTGCGCGCGCTGCGGCTTGGCCTTGCGGCGGCGCCGGTCGAACTCGCCGCCGAGACGGGGGTCGAGGATATTGTCGCGACCCTCTCCCATGGCAAGCGCCCTTCCCTTGTCGTGATCGATTCCATTCAGACGATGTGGACCGAGCTTATCGAATCGACCCCGGGCACGGTCGGCCAGGTGCGCGGCGCGGCGCAAGCGCTGATCCGTTTCGCGAAGACAACCGGCGCGGCGGTGATCCTTGTCGGGCATGTCACCAAGGACGGTCAGATCGCCGGTCCCCACGTCGTCGAGCATATGGTCGATGCGGTGATCTCGTTCGAAGGCGAAGGCGGGCGGAACTTCCGCATCCTCCGCGCGGTAAAAAACCGTTTCGGTCCGACCGACGAGATCGGCGTCTTCGAAATGACCGGGCGCGGGCTCGCCGAGGTCGCGAACCCTTCCGCATTGTTTCTGTCTGCAAGGGACGCCACGGCACCCGGCGCCGCCGTGTTCGCCGGGATGGAGGGAACAAGGCCGCTGCTCGTCGAGATCCAGGCTCTTGTCGCGCCGAGCCCGCTCGGCACGCCGCGCCGCGCGGTTGTCGGC
>JBATYB010000138.1:0-4896 GCA_049673825.1 Methylocella sp.
CAACCAGCGTGCGCGCGGCCACCCGCGCCTTGCCGAAGACAAGAGCGTGCATGCAAAATCCCAGAAAACGGGGAATTCAAAAGCCTCGCCCTCGTCCTGAGGAGCCCACATAGTGGGCGTCTCGAAGGACATGCCGCGGCGCGGCTGCCTAGGCCCTTCGCCCGCTCATCGCTGAGTTTATCGAAGGACGAGACCGCCCTTCGGGCTTCCTCAGGGTGAGGGCTTGGGTTCCATGCAAGCTTTTGAGACAGACTCTTATTCCGGCAGCGCGACAAAGCCCGCGTTGGTCAGCGTCATCGGCTTATTCGCCGAAGCCTCCGTCAGCGGCATGCGGCCAAGCGCGGCGCGCGCCTCGTTGATGGTCAGGATGCCCTTCGATGTATAGCCCGAAAGGATCGTCTCTTGCGTCGCCGGATCGGTTTCACGACTCTCGCTCCAGACGAATTCGAGATCGGACGCATCGAATTCGCCCGCCAGAATGTCGTCGATGAGCGCCTTCGCCCAGGCGAGGATCGGCGCCAGGCCTTCCTCCTCGGCCAGCTCCTTTTGGGTCTCGGCGGTGGCGCGGTTGACCGTCTGGGTGAGAGCCTGGGGCGAAATCGAGAAGGCAAAGCAGACGATGCGCGCGAGCCATTCGTCGAACGGCCCCTTGAGTTCCGGCTCCTTTGTCTGGATGAAGGTCTTCGCGACGCCGCCGGGTATGAATTTGGCTCGCCGCCGGCGGCCAAGATCGCCTTCGAAATAGGCGTCCCAATATTTCTGATAGGAGGCGATCTGATCCGGCGTCCAGGTTTCGGGGACCCCAATGAGGCTATCCGGAATATTTCCCTCGGCGAAATAATCGAGGAGATACAATTGCCGGTGCAGGGCGATGTTCACCGTCGTCACGACCTGCTCGACGGGGCTCATGCCATAGACGCGATTGACGCGAAGATTGCGCGGCCGATAGGTCAGGTCGCGCACCGAATAATCGATGGCCGGATAACCTTTCAGAATCTGCTGATAGGCAGCGGGGTAGACGAGTCTGTCGCCATCGAGGTAGGGCTGCGGCACGCGGCCCCAGGGGTCAATCACCGGTTTGATCGTGGCGCCGTCAAGCAGCATGAGCGCCTTCAGCCGGCCGCCCCGGTCGCGGCTCATATAGAGCGCCGGCGCGTCGGTCACAAAAACCTCTTCGAGGAGCATGCGCAGCCAATCGGCGAAGCCGTGGATGCCGTCGGGCCGGGCGAAAAAGCTTTTCACTGTCGCGATGCGCGCCGCGTCCGTCGCGGAGCGCGTCCCACTATCCCGCGCGGCGATGTTCCAGGTTTGCCGCGCGGCCTGATCCTTGCGTGTCTCGATGACAAGACGCAAAAGATCGTAACCGTCGGCGAGCGCGCGCAACGTCGAAAAGGTAATCGGCTCGAAGGGACGCGAGAGCGTCGAGAGATTATAGCCGGCCGGATAATCCCATTGCCGCCCGGCAACCTCGGGGGGCGCGAGCGGCGTGATCGGCGTTAAGGGGCCGAACCAGTTTGCCCCTTCCCCGGCGGCGTTGGTCCTCGCGAAGCTGACATTGACCTCATAGGGACTAAGCGGCCAGCTTCTTTGCCCCGCGCCACGCTCGGCCATGCTGTTTCCTTCATCTTTAAAGATTATTTTGTCGCGTCACTTGTGCCGTGGTAAATTTTTCGTGTTTGCCTTGCGAATCACGCGCGGCGGCGACTGGACTGAATTGTGGGGATAACAGCTATCAAATCCAAACCTGGAAAAAATGGCGTGTTATCTTTCGCAGAAGAAAGGATTCTTCTCATGCGAAACTTGATAGACTTAGCTAAACCGTGCACTTTAATCGCAGTGCCGTTCCATTGTGGGGTAAGCTCATGCAACCGGGCGCCAATGGCTCACCAGCGTCCTTATAAAAATCCACTCGAAGCCCTAGAGCACTTGGGAGATGTTCCTTCGCTCTATCGCGCAATAATGATTCAGCAGGGCGCATGAAATTTCCACATACCAAATCACTGTGGCGACAGCACGTAACAGGTCAAAGAGAAGTTTTTTAGCGACCTATTGATCTTACTTTCACGTACTTTTTCCATTGCACCCTTCCGCCTCGCGCCGATAGAATTCGATAATCCCGGTCCCGTCATCGGCCCCGAAAAGATGGGTCAGCGCCCATATCGCGGCGTCCGCATGATCGGGACTGCCGCTGCCCGTGTAGCCCGCCGAGGAAAAGGCGCAGAGCTGGTCCTCGAGCTTGCCGAACCGGCCCACGTGATGCACTTGGCCTTGCGCGTACCGGAGCGAGATCGGCTCGGCGCGAACGGCCTTGCCGCGGCTTGCGGTCACCAGGCGCACCGGCGCGTTTCGGTCCGCCGCCTGTATGGTCGCGCGAACCATCTCGCCTCCGAAGTTGCTCTCGGCCACGATGCAATCGGCGCGAAATTCATGAAAGGCCGTGACCGCCCTCCTGCCCCAGACCGCCGGCGCCTCACGACAGGAAAGATCCGAGAGAACATAGCAATCGCCATCAAATCCCCTTGCCGCAACGACGATTCCGATCTCGTCCGCGCCCAAATCATCGCGGCCCGCGGCGCCTGAAGGATCGAGGGCGATGACAACCGCCGCACGCTTCTCGTCGGGGATATCCTCGGGCGCGCGACGGCCGGAATCGATTGTCTCGTACGTCCATAGCGCACCGTCGACTTCATCGACATAAATGCCTTCGTAAAAGCGTTTGCGCTGCTTTTCCGGCAGATTTTCGAGACTTGCCAAAAACTCCGCGGAAAGATTCTCGGTATTGTCAGGAGGATTTAAAAACGCGCGCCGGTAGTTTTCCGGGTCTTTAAGCGGCTGCATGGAAACCGGATCGCGGTGTTCGCCAAAAAGAACATTGGTCCAGTGCGACTTTCCGGCCGGATTGAGATCCACAAAGGCATGCTGGCGAATTCCGCGCGTCACTTGGGCGAGCCGCATGAAGGCGACCAGCGCGGTGGAATAAGGAATCTGCGAGGCTTCGTTCAGGAACACGGAGGAATATTCGAGCCCGAGGATTTTCTCGACGCGATCATCGTCGTCGAGCCCCCCAATCCAGAGACGCGAGCCATTCGGCAGCGCAAAATAACCGTCCTGGCGATGTTCCTTAAGCCGCATCTCGGGAAAACAGAGCCGCACGACTTGAGGAAGCGTGCCGAGCGCGATGGAAGCCCGCGCCGCATTGGCATGATGGCGCAATATGACATGGCGGGAATCCTTTGCCTTGAGCGCACGGATTATAATCATGCGGACAATGAGGAAGGTCTTGCCCGAGCGTGTCCCTCCTGCAAGACAAGTGTAACGCTGCGGCCCCTCCAGGAGACGGCGAGCCGCTTCCTGGCCTGCGCTGAATAACACCATTCGTGGTCCCGATTGCGATTATGATCGTGGCGTGAGGAAGCCCTCGTCGCTTTGAGAGTTCCTGCCTCATTGACCAACAAAATGGCGGACAGCTCTTCACGCGCCGGTTCCGGCAAACTTCGATGAGGCCGCGGTGGCGGTAGACGCCGGGCGCTGACCGATCGTGAAACCGCGTGCGCCGGGCTTATCGCAATGGAGCAACCATCGCAGCGGGCGCAGTTCGTGCCCGGCATGCGCGCATGTAGCGCTCACAATTGCTTGCATGTCAACGCCCCCACGCTGTGTCGATTTGCGCAATCTTACATAATCGGCAGCACTCGCTTTGGAGGACACCCTGGCGACGAACCGCGAAGATTTTCGCAAGAACGGATCGGGGCGCTCCGCGAGAGCCGCCAGGACTCCTTTCGGTGCTGCGAATTGCGATGCTCACCGGCGAACGTGGCCGCTCCCTCGCGGCGCGAGGCCCGTGCCGTCAATTGGTCTGAGCCATCAGACGCAACAGAACGCCCCTATTTCAATCTGGCTTGAAGATGCCTGAATCGAGGTTCGACAATGTCATTCCCGCCTCGCCGGCTTGCGGAAACCAGTTTGATTCACTGATGGATTCGATTACTTGCCGAGCTGCACCGGCTGCGACGCCCAGACTTCGCTTAGCCGCTTTCAAACGGACCTGCATATTCTGATGGTCAAACAGTCGCAGCCGGGCCAGTCGGGCATCCAAGCCTCGCCTTCGAAGCTCTTGGTCAACGTCGTTCATCTCGCTGAAAAGGCGGTTGAACTTCTTAAGTTCGTCATAAAAGGAGAGCCTGATCCTGCGCGACGCCAATCGCAATAAAGCGCTCCACCAACTGATCGACGGTCATGTCTTCGAGCCTGGCGTGCTTCATCGGCTTCGGAACTTGCCCTCAATCCGGCTTGTATTGTCCATCATCAAGACCGCCAAGGATCATCCCCGCATCCATTGCTTGCGGCTGCCATTTTGACGATCTTATTTCTTCAAGTAATTTCCGCGCAGCGTCTGGCGCTACGGCGAGAGTTCGTATTGCTGCCTTGACTCGAACCTGCATATTAGGATGATCGTAGAGCCTAAGCATTGCTAGCCGGGCTTCCAGCCCTCGCCTCCGCAGCTCTTGATCCACCTCGTTCATCTCGCCGTAAAGGCGCCTGAACTTTATGTGCTGGTCATAAAGGAGAGCCTGATCCTGCGCGACGCCAATCGCAGCAAAGCGATCGACCAGTTGATCAACCGTCAGCCCCTCGAGCGTCTGCTTCACGGCTTCAATACTCCGGCTTCTATGAGCGCTTTGAGGCCAACTTTGCGTCTTTCTTCCCGGCTCTTGCCTCTGAGATATTCCCGCGGGGAAAGATCATTATAGCGCTCATTCGGCGACATAAACCATCCCGTGATTTCCCAATGCTTCAATCTGGGGACGCGGACGAGATTGTCTGGCCCATCGATCAGAGCGTCTGGAATTTTTTTATCATTTCGCGCGGGCGTCTTCTCCACAATATGATGAACAT
>JBATYB010000139.1:0-3310 GCA_049673825.1 Methylocella sp.
GTACTGTTGCATTCGTCGTCATTTGAGCCTCCATCAAACGGTATACTCATAGGAACCTGCTCACCCATCATTATTGGCGCCTTCCCTTCGGATTTTTGGACAGCGCCGAAAGTGCCACACCTTCGCCGCCGCCGCATAGCATCTTGACTCCACCGGCGGATTAAGGACGATTATTGAGCATTCGACACTCGCATTTCTGAGGCTCCGTGTCTCGCAATACTTGCCCAATCGTCGTCGGCGGCTGCCACCGGTCGGGCACCAGCGTGATCCGGAGAATCCTCAATGCTCATTCACAGATTCACTGCGGTCCGGAGGTCAAGTTCTTCCGGGACTTCTTCGGCGACTATTTCCACGATCCCCTTCACCACGGGCGATTTACGACCACCGCCCGCAGCCTTTTGCCGCAACCTGAACTGTTTGACTTGCTCGGGCGGGCCTTCCTTGCCGTGCATGAGCGAGCGGCAGCACTCGCTGGGAAGCCTCGGTGGGCAGACAAGAACCCGGAAAATGTTCTCTATCTGGCCGAGTGGCAACGCCTCCTCGACACTCGCTGGGTCCTTGTTCATGTCGCGCGCAACCCTCTCGACACTCTCGCATCCTTCAAGGAGGTGAGTTTCCCTCTCACGATCCCCGCTTCACTCGAAGCACGCATCGCCTTCTATCGGAGGTACACTCAAGCGGGTCTCAGCTTTGGCGAGGCATACCCTTCCCGGTATTACTGCATGCTCTACGAGCACCTGGTCGATTCTCCTGAGCTTGCGTTACGCAGCTTGATGCGGTGGCTGGACGAGATGCTCGAGCCGGGCCAGTTGGAGTTCAACCGATTCGCTCACCAGACCGGGTTGGAAGACCCGAAGATCGCCCACACCTCCGGAATTCACTCGGAAAGTGTCGGCAGATGGCCTGATGCTTTCACCCCTGACGAAGCGCGACTGATCTGGAGCGGGACCCGTGACCTTTGGGGGGGCCTGGATCCTGACAACCAGTATGGTGCCGTCGCGGGAGTGGTTGGAATTTGAAGGCGGCCTTATTTCCGGGTTGTTTCACCCAACCGGAGCCGCGCTAGGTCGATAGGGAAGAGACGCGCCGGAATCGTTCCAACACAAATCCCGACGGCAGCTATAAAGCGCGTCGCAAGCTAACTCTTCTTGGATATGACGGCTCTGAGACTACGGACTCTGAGCGGCACGCTAAGTGATTCCCGGCTAATTGGATCACGGTCGAACTCAATCTCCGCCCGCGCTATCGCTTGCGGGTAAGGCGGAACACGCCTTGTTCGCCGAAGAAGTTCCAGATCCACGGCTCGCCATAGGCCAAGGGCGCGCCGAAACGATCGAGCGCCACGCCGCGCTCGATCCTCGCATCGATCTCGCGCACGAGCGCGACAAAATCCTGGATCGTGCAAAAATGGATGTTTGGCGTGTCGTACCAGGAGCAGGAAAGGTTGCGCGTCATCGGCATGCGTCCGCCGAACGCGACCTGGAGCCGGATCCGCCAATGGCCGAAATTCGGAAACGACACGATCGCATGACGGCCGATCCGCAACATATGTTCAAGCACCGCGCGCGGCTGGCGAGTCGCCTGCAGCGTCTGCGATAGAATCACATAATCGAAGGCATTGTCGGGATAGTCCGCAAGGTCGGTGTCGGCATCGCCCTGAATGACCGACAGCCCCTTGGCGACGCAGTCGTTGACCCCGTGCCGGGAGAGCTCGATGCCGCGTGCATCCACCCCTTTTTCCTCGGCGAGCAGCCGCAACAGCGTGCCATCGCCGCAGCCGACGTCGAGAACGCGGGACTTCGCCTCGACCATATCCGCGACAAGAAGAAGATCGACGCGCGCCGGAATCGCGCGGGCTCGCCTGGCTTTGATAACTCCCGTCTTGGCGGCCACGGTTCAAATCGCCCCGTTTTTCGCAGGCGCTATGCCCCGCGCCCGCGCCGCGGCATTCAAAAAACCGCGCGAGGTCGCGATGAACTCGGGGGTGTCCAATAAGAACGCGTCGTGGCCGCGATCCGTCTCGATATCGACAAAGGAAACCGAGGCGCCGCCCGCGTTCAAGGCATGCACGATCGCGCGCGAGGCTTGCGTCGGATAAAGCCAATCGGAATTGAAGGACACGACGCAGAACCGGGTTTTGGCGCCCTTGAAGGCGAACGCCAGAGAGCCGCCGTAATCGGCGGCGAGATCGAAATAATCGCAAGCCCTCGTCACATAGAGATACGAATTGGCGTCGAAACGGTCGACAAAGCTTGTGCCTTGTTGGCGCAGATAATTCTCGATTTGGAAATCGGCATCGAACGAGAAGGTTGGCGCGCTGCGGTCCTGCAGCTTGCGGCCAAACTTGCTCTGCAGGACTCCGTCCGACAAATAGGTGATGTGGGCCGCCATCCTGGCGACGGCGAGGCCTTTGGTCGGGATGACGCCTTCCTCGAGATAGCGGCCCTGGCGCCAATCCGGGTCGGCCATCACCGCTTGGCGCCCAACCTCATGAAAAGCAATATTTTGCGAGGAATGTCTCGCGGCGGTCGCGATCGGCATCGCGGCGAAGACACGTTCCGGGAAACTCGCCACCCATTGCAACACTTGCATGCCGCCCATCGAACCGCCTGCGACGCAGAACAGCGTGGCGATGCCGAGACGGTCGATCAGCATGGCTTGCGCGAAAACCATGTCCTTGATGGTGACGATCGGAAGATCGAGGCCATAGGGCCGGCCGGTCGCGGGATTAAGCGAGGCGGGCCCGGTGGTGCCCATGCAGCCGCCGACAACATTTGGCGCAATGACAAAATAGCGGTTGGTGTCGATTGGCCGGTTTGGGCCGACCATGGTGTGCCACCAGCCGGGTTTGCCGGTGATCGGATGTTGATTGGCGACATGCTGGTCGCCGGTCAGGGCATGGCAGACCAAAATGGCGTTCGACTTGCCGGCGTTGAGCTCGCCATAGGTTTGATAGGCGATCGTCAGGGGGCTGAGCGAGACCCCGGCATCCATCTTAAGCGGAGTATCGGCGCCAAAATGCGCAACGAGGCTTTGCGGCGCATCGACCTCGCGAAGACCCGCCGCTTTACTTGCCGGAGCGAATTGCACAGCCCTGCCGATCGTTCGATATGCCGAACATTGCGTCCGTTATATGGGAGAGCGCGAAAAGAAGAGTCAAGATCGAGCCGCCGCGTTGGCCAGCCGGAGGCGACCAGGCGAAAGTCATTTGTTAATTCGCAAGCCGCGCGAAGGACATTGGTGCGCCAGCCGGATTAAAATTTGCGCCCCTTGGAACCGGAGCGCAGCGGAGTCTTGAGCTGCGTTCCCG
>JBATYB010000140.1:0-4520 GCA_049673825.1 Methylocella sp.
TCTTGCTGCGAGGTCTTCCCATTTCCTTCGTGCGGCAGCCGCGCTTTGCGGAGCGTCCGGACGGCAGCGGCGCAAGCGGGCCGGCAAACCGCCCAATACGAGCTTAGCAAACTGCCCGCGAAATGCCATCGATTTGATTGGCGGAGCATGATCCGATTGGATCCCATGCCCTCGCCAATCCGGCAAACGGCTTTTCCGCGCTTTGGGAATGAGGCATGGTCACGTCGCCGTCGGGCTTGCCGTCGGCGGCCTTCAGCCGTAACCGTCGATGATGACCAAAATCGGCTATGGCGGCTACCGGTTCCCTCCCGAGATTATCCGGCAGGCGATTTGGCTTCAGGTCCGGCTCACCCTGAGCTTCCGTGACGTCGAGGATTTGCTGGCGGACCGTGAAATCGCGGTTTCCCATGAGACGGCGCGCCGCCGGGCGAACCATTTTGGACCCAGGATCATTGCTATTTCAGCTATACCCGGTCGCGGCACCATCCGGAAATCCTTGGGGCTGACGACGCGGAAGTTGGCGGTGACCGAAGCGCGCAAGCTTTTCCGGGTCTTGGGGACCTCGCCGCGCAAGAAATCGCGCGTGGCGTTTGCGAATTGCCGGCTTGTGGCATGGCATTTGCCGGGCGTGACGTTTTTGTGGATTTGGCCCCATGGCCGCGCGATCGGGATGATCGTTCGGCAGCCCTCCGCGGTCCCTTGCCGGGATCGCTTCGCTGATGAGCGGCTTGATCCGGCGCCCCGGCCGGGCGAGCCATTCCCGCACGGCCCCCGGACCGTGATCCGGGGGGCGATGAGCGCGCGCGCCGGCAGGAAAGACATGGCCGGGCACCGGCACAAAAGAGAGCGCCGCGATCGATTCCAAAAGCCTTATCGCCGCGGCGGCGGCGATGGTCAGGGCCTCGATCATCCGGGGTTGCCCGGCCGTAAAGATCGATCGCGGCGCGAATGGCGATGCGCTAGCGCATGTCCTTAAAAAAGTTGCGCCCTTTTTCGCTTCCGGCATGCTCCGACGCCCTGAGGTTGCGCGGCGTCCTTATCGCTCAAATGAGTCCATGCGGTCGGCGCGCGGCATGGGTTATTCCCCGCGCCGCCGAACGGCACCGCTTCGTCGCCGGCCGGGGAATTCACGCGCCCATCACCGCTCGCGATGAACGCCTTCGGGTTTTCTTCATCGCGCTTGCGCCCGGATGACGCCGGGCTTGGGATATTCGAGACCCAGGCGATGCGCGCGCGCGACCAGCCAACCTTGCCGGGCTTGGCGAACGCCATCCGGCGCGAGACGAAGCGATTTTAGCCTTCTCCGGCGGCCCGCCCGTTGTGAGAACGACGCTCCTCGATACGTCTTCCAAACCGGGATAGCGCCGGTCCCGCGGCGCGGCGCCCATTTGCCGCCCTAAATTCAAACCGGCGCACGGTCGAAAAAAGCTAGCGACAGCCCTTACATATTCGGATAATTCGGGCCGCCGCCGCCCTCCGGCGGCACCCAATCGATGTTTTGCGCCGGGTCCTTGATGTCGCACGTCTTGCAGTGGACGCAATTTTGCGCGTTGATCACAAAACGCGGGTCCGTCTTCAGCTCCTCGTTGCCATAGACCACCTCAAAGACGCCGGCGGGGCAATAGAGCCGCGCCGGCTCGCCATAGTCCGGCAAGTTTCGCCCAATCGGAATCGACTTGTCCTTCAAGTGCAGATGGCAGGGCTGGTCTTCCTCATGATTGGTGTTGGAAACATAAACCGAGGCGAGCCGGTCGAACGTGAGCTTGCCATCCGGCTTTTCGTAGCGAATGGGCGTCACCTGGCCAAGCGGCTTCAGGCTCGCATGATCGGGTCCGCCATGCTTGAGCGTGCCGAGCGGCGAGGCGCCGAAAATTTCATTCGCCCACATGTCGAGGCCGCCGAGCACAATGCCGGCCCTGGTGCCGAATTTCGACCACAGCGGCTTGACGTTGCGGACCTTGTAAAGGTCGCGGCCGAGGGCCGCGCCGCGCCACCCCTCCTCATAGGCCATGACTTCGTCATGGGCGCGCCCCGCCTCTAATGCGGCGGCCACATGTTCGGCCGCGAGCATTCCCGAAAGCATCGCATTATGCGAGCCCTTGACGCGGGGCACGTTGACGAACCCCGCCGCGCAGCCGATGAGCGCGCCGCCGGGAAAGACGAGCCTTGGCACCGATTGCCAGCCGCCTTCGGCGATCGCCCTGGCGCCAAACGAAATCCGCTCTCCGCCTTGGAACAGAGGCGCGATCATCGGATGCGTCTTAAAACGCTGAAATTCATCAAATGGAGACAGCGTCGGATTCCAATAGTTCAGGTGAACCACGAAACCAACGGCGGCGAGTCCGTCTTCGAAATGATAAATAAACGAGCCGCCGCCGGTGCGATCGTCGAGCGGCCAGCCGAAGGTATGCTGGACGAGGCCGGGCCGGTGCAAGGAGGGATCGACCCGCCAAAGCTCCTTTAGGCCGATGCCGAATTTTTGCGGCTCGCGATTGTCGTCGAGGCCGAATTTCGCGATCAGCTCCTTGGCGAGCGAGCCCCGCGCCCCCTCGGCGATCAAGGTATATTTGCCATGAAGCGCGATGCCCCGCGCAAAGTTGCTCTTGAGGCTTCCGTCGCGGGCGATTCCCATGTCTCCCGTGGCGATGCCCAAAACCGCGCCGGCTTCGCCATAAAGGACCTCGGCGCCGGCGAAGCCGGGAAAGATATCGACGCCCAAGGCCGCCGCCTTGGCCCCCAGAAAGCGCACGACATTGCCAAGCGAGCCGATGAAATTGCGACGATTGTTCATGAGCCGCGGCATGATGAAATTGGGCAGCCGGAGCGCGCTGGCGGGGCCGAGCACATAGAACCGGTCGGCGGTCGCTTGCGTCGTCAGAGGCCGGTCTCGATCCTGGCGCCAATCGGGGAGAAGTCTGTCGAGAGCGCCAGGATCGATCACCGCGCCGGACAAAATATGGGCGCCGAGCTCGGCGCCTTTTTCGGCGACAACGACCGAAACGTCCGGCGCAAGCTGCTTGAGGCGGATCGCGGCGGCGAGACCAGCGGGGCCGGCGCCGGCGATCACCACATCGAAATCCATGGTTTCGCGCGGCGGCAATCTGATTTCTGCCTCGGTCATGGCGGTTTTCGATCCTCGCGCGGCAAGAATTTTGTTTTCGTTGACGTCCCTAACGTTTTACGATGGGCGGACGATTGGGCAACAACGGCATCCGCACCCCCGGCGAAAAGGGGTCAAGGAGCCGCAGCCAAGCCTGATAAGGTGTAAAAGTTGGGATTTGAGATTTCGGGCGCTGGCACGGGACATCGCAACCTGTCATTTATCTCTTGGCGGCGCGTTTGGCGAGCGGATCGATTCTGTCAAGGATGCCATAGGGCGCTCGGAAGAGCGCCCGTTGCAAGCGACGGGCTATGGCACCGGCTTCGTGGCGCGGGTGAAGCTCACATTCTTGCCAGAATCGACTCCGCCTCGCCGGTAATTTCCGCCGTTGGATGAATGGCGAAATCCGGCGTTGACCGATGGATCAAGTCCAGGCCTTTGCAGACAAGGGGAGCGATGCTCGCATACGATGGAGCCTTGGACTTCAATGCGCGCCGGGATCGAGTTTGCCGAGGCGGCCGCCCCGCGGTTCCCGCATCGATGAAGGACCTTCCGCCGGGATGCCGCCGGGGAGGGACTTTTCCCCGGCGAGCGTTGCGCGGGGCTTTTGATCATGGCTGAAGGTTTGGCCGGACTGCTCCGCTGGCACGCGGACATGGGCGCCGATATCGCCGTCGACGATGTGCCGCATGACCGCTTCGCCGAAAGCCGCGCCGGCGTGTCCGCTCAAGTGGAGGAGCGGAGCCCTCCAGCCGCGCCGCCGGAGACGATCGAAGTTTGCCGCCGCGGCGTGCCGCATCCGGCCGCGGTTCCCGCCGAGGCCATCGCCGCGCGGGACGCCGCCGCCGCGAAAGATCTTGACGATCTGCGCGAAAGGTTTTCGCGCTTCGACGGCTGCGGCCTGAAGGCGACCGCGACCCGGCTCGTCTTTGGCGACGGCAACCCGGGCGCGGAGATTATGTTCATTGGCGAGGCGCCCGGCGCCGACGAGGACCGCGAGGGTGTGCCTTTCGTCGGCTGCGCCGGCCGATTGCTCGACAAGATGCTGGCTTCGATCGGGCTCGGCCGCGGCAAAGCGTATATCGCCAATGTCGTGCCTTGGCGGCCGCCGGGAAACCGCACCCCGACGCCGCTCGAGACGGCGGCGTGCTTGCCCTTCACCCGCCGCCAAATCGAACTCGTGGACCCCCAAATTCTGGTCTGTCTTGGCGCCGCGTCCGCGCAAACGCTCCTTGGCGGCAAGGCGGGCGTCATGCGCATGCGCGGACGCTGGTTCGCCTATGCGGCGGGCGGCAAGGAGATCCCGGCACTCGCCATGCTGCATCCGGCCTATCTTCTCCGCCAACCCGCGCAAAAAAAGCTGGCCTGGCAGGATTTGCGGATGCTCGGCAAGGAAATCGCCCGCTTGCGGCTCGTTGCC
>JBATYB010000141.1:0-8026 GCA_049673825.1 Methylocella sp.
ACCAATCACGACGTCCTCATGCCAGCCTGCGCCATCGCGCCAGTAGTGCTGCAATTGCCTATCGGTGCGCAGAACTACTACTTCAAGATTGAATCCATAGCTGCCCTCAACTAGAGCGGCCACCGCCTGTACGTCGTGACCAAATGTCGCGCTTTGACGCCATTGCATATCACCTTGATTATCGCGCCACCAGTGCTGGACTTGGCCTCCTACCGCCACGCACAGTTCGAAGTTCCCGACGTGGTTCTCATCCAATGCTCCATACTGACCCTCGATCATGCATGGGGGACTAGCGGCCCGCCCATTACCAAAGGTTACCCCTGCGTTCCACACCAATCCGTGGTCGTTATCGCGCCACCAGTGTTGCATCTGGCCGTTGTCAAGAACTGCGACGAGTTCGAGGTTGCCTTGTTTTCCGTAGTGAGACTGAATGAGCGAAGGGCCACTCATTGAGATATTGCTCCCGAAGTGGCCTCCGTCACTCCAAGTCCAGGGCGGGCCGTTCATGCGCCACCAATGGTTGAGGCGGCCATCCGCTGTGCGAACCACGACCTCGAAGTTGCCCGGAGCTCCATAGTTGCCTTGAATGAACCCGGGCACGCCAAAGGCGTTCGCTGGGCCGAAGACGCCACCATCGTGCCAACCGCCGCCGGCTTGGTCAAAGTACCAGTGGTGCAGGCGGTTATTGGTAGTGAGATGGACCGACTCGAAATTGCGATTATATGTCGTCCCGGTGAGGGTCGGACACACGGCAGCGTCATTGCCAAAAGCCTCGGCCTGATGCCAGCTAAAATCGCTACCCTCACGCCAGTAATGCCGGATCTGATTGCCCGGTGCGGTCGCAAGTAACTCGAAGTTCGAATGAGCCGCACCGTCACCGCTTTCAATCATATTGCCATTGTGCACCCTGTGCTTAGTCCAAGGATCCGTGTTGGTGCTATGCACGCCAAGTTTCGACCACGTATCGATATCGGCCTGTCCGTAGCCGATCCAGCAATAGCCACCCATTCCCCAGCCAATCGCCCAGGAATTCTTCATTAGCCACGCCTGCTGATTGTCGTCGTAACCCACAAGAAGAATGCAGTGGGTGCCTCGGAAGTAGTTGGTGTCACTTGTTGGCCCCTTGATATAGACTCCACTGTGGTAGCCATCGAAACCGTGATAAACGGAAAAAGTAGCTCCCAGCGGGCCGACAGTGTCCAGCCAGACCTTCTGTTGTTCGATGTCGCCAATTTCCACATGGCCGGGAATCTTAACTGTACGGCCTGACCGGTCCGGAGTAGGTTTGTAAGGAGGATCATTGGTACTCCACGGATAACACCCCGGATCGCAGATGCCGTTAGAGGCAATCCAGTTTAACGCGGCGACAGGGTCTCCAGTATTTGCGCATTTTGATCCCATACCGTCGTGGACGTCACCCTCTGAGCGTTTACTCCAGACACAGTGCTCAATACGCGCCATGCTCTCGACGACTCCCGTAGCGCAAAACGCCCAGCAAGATTCGCACCCGTCCTGATCTTGCACCGTGGTAATCCAGGGCCATCCCCAACGGTTGCGCCAGTCCACAACTGTGTCACGGCCAACCCCAGCCGCCGGCGCAACGGGTGCTGGCAGAGCCTTTGCCAGAGGTCCAGGCTGGGGCACTCTCAAGGGTGAGCGCGGAACGAATCCAAGCTTGATCCGGCGCTCGAGCAAGAGGCCATTGGATGGCCGTTCCGGCAGGACTTGCTTAAAATCCAAAGCCGGAATGTCTCCAGCTCGGCGGAGATTTTCAACATTCCCCCCAAGGGAATGGAGCGGGATCGGCTGGTTGTCCGCTAAGCTGGGATTAGTGCTCCAAGGTAGCCGAGCGTCTGAAATATACTTACGCAAAGCTCCTGCGGTAAATTGTGTTGGCATTTTTCTTCTCCTACTTGTTCATTCAAGTATAGCGTTCCGGAAAGCGATGCAAATAAGCGGTAACGCACCAAATGAGGAATTTTGACCTCATTTTCACAATCGCACGGAATTTGGAACTTGGCACCCCCTGTTCAGGGGTTGCGCCACAATCTCTAGCCGAGTAGGCTGCCGGGTTGGGTCAGCGCGCCCGTGGAAGGCGAACCACGAGAAAAATTGTCAACTTGCTGGCAGTCCGTTCAGTGATTCTGTTGAGAACGAGGACGGACGCCCCGCGTCGCCTTCACCCAATCGCGCGCGCGTTGCTCGGGATCGGCGTTCCGGGAAATGTCGGTGACCACCGCCGCGCTATCCGCCCCGGCTTCAAGGACTCCGGCGACCCGCTCTAGCGTGATCCCCCCGATCCCAACAAGCGGTATCTTGCCGATTTTCTTCTTCCATTCCGCTATGCGCGGCAGGCCCTGCGGCGCGAAGGCCATGGCTTTCAGGATCGTTGGATAGACCGGCCCAAGCGCGATGTAATCAGAGCTTACGTCGAGAGCACGCGAGAGCTCGGCTTCGTCATGCGTGGAGACGCCGAATTTTATCCCCGCGCGGCGGATCGCGGGCAGGTCCGCCGTCGCGAGATCGCCTTGGCCGAGATGGATGAAATCGCAGCCGGCGTCGATCGCGTGTCGCCAATAATCATTGACGACGAGCTGAGCGCCGTGGCGCTCACACAGCGCCTTGGCCTCCTCGATTTCAGCGCGGAGAATTTCGTCCGGCTTATCCTTGATCCGCAATTGCACGAGCCTTACGCCGCAGGGCAAGAGCCGCGCGATCCAGGCCGCGCTATCGACGATCACATAGAAAGGATCAAGCACGCGCGAGGTCGCCGAACGCGCGTCCGATGACCGGCGTCGAAGGCGCGGCCATGTCCCGCGCTTGCATCAAATCGGCCAAAAACCCGATCCGCCCGGCCTCGACCGCGAGCGCGAAGGCACGGGCCATTTTTATGGGATCGCCAGCCTTGGCGATCGCCGTGTTCGAGAGCACCGCGTCGAAACCCATTTCCATCGCCGCCGCCGCATGCGAGGGCGCGCCGATTCCGGCATCGATGATCAGCGGCACATTGGGAAAATGCGCGCGCAGCGATTTCAGCGCATAGGGGTTGTTGAGGCCGCGCCCCGATCCGATAGGCGATCCCCAAGGCATCAAAACCTCGCACCCGGCGGCAAGAAGCTTTTCCGCCGCGACAAGATCCTCGGTGGTATAGGGAAAAACCTGAAACCCTTCGCGGGTCAGAATCGACGCCGCCTCGACGAGTCCGAAGACATCGGGCTGCAAACTGTCTTCCTCGCCGATGACCTCGAGCTTGATCCAGGGCGTGTCGAAAACCTCGCGCGCCATTTGCGCGGTGGTCACCGCCTCCTTCACGCTCCGGCACCCGGCGGTATTGGGCAGAACCCGGACGCCAAGCTCGCGGATCAGCGACCAGAAACGTTCGCCCGCCCTGCTGCCCCCGGACTCGCGCCTGAGCGACACCGTCACGATCCCGGCTTTAGCCGCCGCGATGGCGCGGGAAAGAACCGCGGGCGAGGGATATTGCGCGGTTCCGGCCAGCAGCCGCGAGGAGAATTCGACGCCGTAGAGGGTTAGACGGTCCTCGCCCATGTCAGCCCCCATGTCAGCCTCCCTGACGCGGCACGAGAATCTCGACCGCGTCGCCCTCTTTCAATGGCGTCTTGCCGCGATCGGTCTTGCGGACGAAATTCTGATTGAGCGCGGTCGCGATGGCGCCATCCTCGTAATCGAGCTCGCGCAACAGCGCGCCGAGCGTTGCCGCCGTCACGTCAAGCGCTTTGCCGTTCACATGGATGCGCATCCATGACCTCCGGAAAATAGGCGTCTTCGAGCACGGCTTGCACGGCCCTGCGGGCGAGCGCGGGCGCTAGCAAAAAGCCATGCCGGTAAAGCCCGTTGACATAAACCTTGCGCCCATGGCGGCGGATTTTTGGCAGATTGTCGGGAAATGCTGGCCGGATGCCCACGCCTGTCTCGACGATTTCCGCCTCGGCGAAAGCCGGATGCAGGCAATAGGCGGCGCCAAGCAATTCCAACGTGGCCCGCGCGGTAATCCGGCCTGCCTCCTGGTTTTCAATCATCGTCGCCCCGATCATGAAGCGCCCGTCGCCGCGCGGCACGATATAGGCAGGATGGCGCGGATGCAGGAGCCGCACCGGCCGCCTCAGCGCGATCTCGCTTGTACGGAGCACCAGCATTTCGCCCTTGACGCCGCGCAAATCGAAAAGTGCGTCCTGTGCCGCGAGGCCGCGGCAATCGATCGTCCAATCGGCGCGGTCCGGCGCTTGCGCTGCATCCACACCATAGCGCAGCGCGACACTATCGAAACTCGAAAGGCGCGCGGCGAGAGCAGCCATCGCCGCGCGGGGATCGAGATGCGCTTCGGACGGAAAGAGCAGGGCTTCCTCGAAGCGCCCCGCAAGATCTGGTTCGAGGGCCGCGATCCGCCCCGCGTCGATGGGTTCATAACCGCTCGCGCGGCGGGCAAAGCGGATGAGCTCGGGCCGGTCCCGCGCGGGGGCGACGACGAGCGTTCCTTGGCGCATCGCGACGGGCACGCTTTCAGTCCAGAATTTTAGCGCTTCGAGGCCAAGATCGAGGACGAGCTTTTCCGTGCTTTCGGCCTCGCACCAGGGCGCCAGCATGCCGCCCGCGAGATTAGAACAGCCGAGACCCGGACCTTCGCGGCATTCGATGAGTTCGACATCGCACCCCGCGCGGGCGAACTCGAATGCGGTGGTCAAGCCCGCGATGCCGGCGCCGACGATGCGAACACGCATGGTTTTACCGTTTTGCATCTGGCCGCGGCCGTGCAAAAGATGTGCGAACCGATGGGTTTTTGGAGAGGTACATCGCGTGACCATCCCTACGCCAGTACGAGCTGGATCAGGTTCGAAGGGTCGCCGGGCCGCTTTCAAAAGCGCCGCCAGCCTCTCAGCCCCCTGCCGGGGATCCCCTAGGTTTTCGCTAGGTTAATTAGTCTTCAGGGCGGCTCGCGTCAAGGCGCTTGGATGTTGGGCTGGGGTGGCGGACGCGGGCTTCCCTTGCGTTTTGATCCCGGCTATGGAAGCGCAACGGGCACTTCCTTCGACCGGGATCGCCATGAAAGCCGTTCACGTCCTGAATGGGCCGAACCTCAATCTCCTCGGCACACGGGAACCGGAAACCTATGGCCTTGCGACTCTCGCGGACATCGAGGCCCGTCTTTCCGCGGTCTGCAAACCACGCGGGATCACTTTGCACTTTCGCCAATCGAACCATGAGGGCGAGCTCGTGACCTGGGTCCAGGAGGCGGGCCGCGCCGGCGAGCCGGTGATCTTGAATGCCGGGGCCTATTCGCATACCTCGATCGCGCTTTACGATGCGATCAAGGCGGCGAAGACCGACGTGATCGAGGTGCATCTTTCGAACGTTCACGCCAGGGAAGATTTTCGCCGCCGGTCGCTGATCTCTCCCGTCGCGCGGGGCGTGATTCTGGGGTTTGGTGCTTTCTCTTACGATCTCGCGCTCGAAGCCTTTCTCGCCCTGACCGAAGCGGCAGATGACCGGCCTTATCGCAAGCAAATCATGAAATCTGTTGGTCGTGGAGGGAAACTTCCCTGGCAACGGCGTAAACGAGAGTAGAAAAAGATGGAATATCCGGAGCCAAAACCGGACGCAAGCCCGGCCGCGGCCGCAATCGACACGGAGCTGGTTGAGATCCTGGGGCAGCTCGTAACCCGTCTCGGGCTTACCGAGATTGAAGTCGCGAAGGGCGATTTCAAAATCCGCGTCGCGCGGCAGCTTTCCGCCGCTGTCATCCAGCCGGCCGTGACCCCGCCGCAGGCCGCCGTGACGGGCGCGCCGCCGGCTCCGGCCGACGGTCCGGGCACGGTAAAGTCGCCGATGGTCGGAACCGTTTATTTGCGGGCCTCGGCGGACGCCGCCCCGTTTGTCGAGGTCGGCGCGCAGGTGAAGACCGGCGACAAAGTTCTTCTTGTCGAGGCGATGAAAACCTTCAACGAGATCCTCGCGCCCCGCGCCGGCACGGTGACGGGCATTCTGGTCGAGGACGGTCAGCCGGTCGAATATGGCCAACCGCTGCTCGTGATCGAATAAGGCCGCGTGGCCGGTGGACTGACATGTTCGAAAAGATTCTTATCGCCAATCGCGGCGAAATCGCCTTACGGATCTTGCGCGCGGCCAAGGAGCTCGGCATCGCGACCGTGGCGGTTCATTCGACGGCCGACGCCCATGCGATGCACGTGAAACTCGCCGACGAATCGGTGTGCATCGGGCCGCCGCCCGCGCGCGATTCCTATCTCAACGTCCCCGCGCTTCTCGGAGCTTGCGAAATCACCGGCGCCGAAGCCCTGCATCCGGGCTATGGATTTCTCGCCGAGAACGCGAGGTTCGCGGAGATTCTCGCCGATCATCACATCGTTTTCATTGGCCCCAAGCCGGAGCACATCAGGCTCATGGGCGATAAGATCGAGGCCAAATCGACGGCGATCCGGCTCGGCATTCCCTGCGTGCCTGGCTCGCCCGGCGCGGTCACCGGCGATAAGGAGGCGGCGGCCATCGCTGGAGCGCTTGGTTTTCCGCTCCTCGTAAAGGCGGCGGCGGGCGGCGGCGGACGCGGCATGAAAGTCGCCCGCACCGCGAACGATCTTCCAGTCGCGCTCGAAACGGCGCGAATCGAGGCCAAGGCGGCCTTCGGCGACGACTCGGTCTATCTCGAAAAGCTTCTCGAAAAGCCGCGCCATGTCGAAATCCAGGTTCTTGGCGACGGCCACGGCAAGGCTGTTCATCTCGGCGAACGCGATTGCTCGTTGCAGCGCCGCAATCAGAAGGTCTGGGAGGAAAGCCCCTCGCCCGCCCTCAACGCGTCGCAGCGCCTGGAAATCGGCGAAATTTGTGCAAACGCGATGCGTGAGCTCGGTTACGCCAGCGCCGGCACCCTCGAGTTTCTCTACGAAAATGGCAAATTTCATTTCATCGAGATGAATACAAGGATTCAGGTCGAGCATCCGGTAACCGAAATGATCACCGGGGTCGATCTCGTCAATGAGCAGATAAGGATTGCCGCAGGCTCCCCTTTGACGTTGACCCAGAAGGACGTCGTCTTTCAGGGACATGCGATCGAATGCAGGATCAATGCCGAGCATTCCGCAACTTTCCGGCCCTCGCCGGGTAAGATCGCCTATTACCATCCGCCAGGCGGCCTTGGCGTGCGAGTCGATAGCGCGGTCTATGCCGGATACTCTATTCCGCCAAACTACGATTCGCTCGTCGGCAAGCTCATCGTGCACGGGCGCAACCGCAACGAGGCGCTGATGCGGCTTCGCCGCGCGCTCGATGAATTCATCATCGACGGCATCGACACGACAATTCCGCTGTTCCAAACATTGGTCCGCAACGCCGACATCCAAAATGGGCTCTACGACATCCATTGGCTGGAGAGGTTTCTTGCGTTGGGCGGGATGGACGAGGAACCCGCGTGACGTTCACCAGAGAGCCACGGCCGCAAGTGCATGATCCCAAAGAGGGGAGACTTTTTGGACCAGATCATGCGAGAAAGCAAACACGGAGAGAGTGCGCGAAAAATTGGAGCGGGTGAAGGGAATCGAACCCTCGTATTCAGCTTGGAAGGCTGCTGCTCTACCATTGAGCTACACCCGCACAGGGGAAATTGATGAAAACGGGGATTTGTCCCTGCTTTCATCCCTGCTTTCAACCCTTAGAATATAGGCCAGTTAGCGCCGGATTCGCAAGCGCTTGACGTTGAATCGGGCCTTGCGAGAGCCCCATGGGCTTGTGCTCGCGCGACCGTCTTCATGGCCAACAAAGTCGTAGCGCGCTGCCATAAGAATTGCGGTTGAGGCGGAATCATGCCGATTCGGAACGTTGGAACTCTTCTTGAAAACCTCGTGGTTACAGAAGCCGGGCTGGCGCTGCTCCGCAAGTGTTGTCATGACCGGACACCCTTCGATTTTGTGAATTCGTTTGCAATGCCGCCATGTTCACCTTGGCGTCCACACCACCACGATGGCGGCTTCGACGCTGCCACGCTCGAAAGGGTCCGTAC
>JBATYB010000142.1:0-8262 GCA_049673825.1 Methylocella sp.
AGGGTAAGGGATGCGCGCCTCGGTTTCCAGCAAACCTTTGCGGAGTTTCGAACCATGCGGGTAATCGGCCTTGCCGGGTGGAGCGGCGCGGGCAAGACGACGTTGATCGTCAAGCTAATCCCCTATCTGCGCGAACGCGGCATCGTTATCTCGACGCTCAAGCACGCGCATCATGCGTTCGATGTCGATCAGCCCGGCAAGGATTCCTACCTACATCGCGAGGCCGGGGCGCGCGAGGTCCTCGTCGCCTCGTCCCGGCGCTTCGCGCTTATGCATGAATTGCGCGGTGCCGAGGAGCCCGGCCTTGCCGAGCTTCTGCGGCGCATGAGTCCGGCCGATCTCATTCTCGTCGAGGGTTTTAAGCGCGACGCGCATGTCAAAATCGAGGTTTTCCGCACGGCGAACGCGAAGCCCTTTCTTTACCCAGACGACCCGACGATCGCCGCGCTCGCGACCGATGCGACGGACGGTCGGCCGTTACATTTGCCGCACGCGCACCTTGACGACATCGCGGCCATCGCGAGCCTGATCCTCGCGCTCGCCCGGCCTATCGAGGAAACCGTTGCGCGCCTTGGCAAGGCGTGACGGCGATCCATGAAACACGATCCAATCGCACTGAATCGATGACCGGCTGATCAGGTAGTCTTGTGCCCTGCCTTCCTCGTCCCGCTAAACGCACGGAGAATCACCATAATGAGCGAGACCGCGCCCGCCGGTATCGGCCTTCCGCGCCACAACGCCGTGCGGTTCATCGTGCTTCTTGGCGTCGTCGACCTATTCGCCGATATGACCTATGAAGGCGCGCGCAGCGTCACCGGCCCTTACCTTGGCGTCCTCGGAGCGAGCGCCGCCATCGTCGGCGTTGTCGCGGGTTTTGGCGAGTTCCTCGGCTACGCATTGCGGCTTGTCTCGGGCTATCTCAGCGATCGCACCGGCGGCTATTGGCCGATTACGATTGTTGGCTATGTCATCAATCTTTTCGCCGTGCCGCTCCTCGCGTTGACCGGCCGCTGGGAGCTTGCGGTTTTCCTGATCGTCGCCGAGCGGGCAGGCAGGGGGATCCGCGTCCCGGCGCGCGACGCGATGCTGTCGCACGCGGGCAGTCAAACCGGGCTCGGCTGGGGTTTTGGCCTGCACGGCGCCCTCGATCAGACCGGCGCCATTCTCGGGCCCCTGATTGTCGGCGCCGCGCTTTATCTAAGAGGCGGCTATCAGCATGCATTCGCAATATTGGCGATCCCCGCCGTGCTCGCGATGCTGCTGCTCTTCGCCGCTAGCCATTTCTATCCGCGGCCGCGCGATCTCGACGTGGCGCCCCCCGGTTTGACGGCTGGCCATTTGTCGCGTCTGTTCTGGGTGTACGCCGCCGCCGCGGCCCTGATTGCGGCGGGCTATGCCGACTTTCCGTTGATCGCATTTCATTTTGGCAAGACCGGCTTGATCGCGCCGGTTTGGATTCCCGTTCTTTATTCGCTCGCCATGGCGGCCGAAGCGATGGCGGCATTGCTCCTCGGCCGCCTGTTCGACCGGATTGGCATCCGCGCGATGATCCTTGCCACTTGCGCCTCGGCGCTCAGCGCCCCCCTCGCCTTCCTTGGCGGACCGGCCGCGGCGATGACCGGCATGGTGTTGTGGGGCATCGGCATGGGCGCCCAGGCATCGGTGATGCGCGCGGCAATCGCGCCGCTCGCGCCGGCTTCGCAACGGGGCACCGCCTACGGCATTTTCAACGCCGCCTATGGCCTCGCCTGGTTCGCCGGGAGCACCTTGCTCGGCGTGCTTTACGACTGGTCCGTGCCGGCGCTCGCCGCTGTCTCCGTCTTGCTGCAAGGCGCGGCCTTGGCGATTCTGTGGCGGGTCTGGCAGGCCGCCCCTGATCGTTGAGGTGGGAACGGCAACTCAAAGTCCGCGAGTTGCAGCTTGCCAGATTCGAGCGAAAGTTTCCTCGCCTTGCCACGGTTCGATTTTTTGCCTAGGACTGCGCAACCAGGGGGTGAGGTTTCCCGATGCCGCCGAAGAGGCGGATGACGCTTGCGGCCCGGTAATGACACGGGAGAGGATTTTTGCGTGCCCGCCAATCAATGCGGTTTTGCCTGCTCTTCTCCTCAGCCATTTCCCGTCCCCGCGCATGTTGGCCCCGGGCAGGCTTAGCCTGGATCCCAGATGGATCGGGCCGCCAGCCTTTCCCCCTTCACGCCCCTCCGAACCCTCAGGACAATTCATGACCGGTGTCTGGGCGCTTGCCGCACTATGGTTTGGCCTTGCCTTGATCGCAAGCCTCGTCTCGATCTGGTTCCGTGGCTCGACTGCCCTCACGGAGATCATAATCGGAATCGTCGCGCAATTAACGATCGGCGCCATCATTGGCGCGGGCGTGCTCGACACCGATGACATCTGGGTGAAGTTTCTCTCCGGCAGGGGCGTCCTCGGCGCCGATGACATCTGGGTAAAGTTTCTCTCCGGTGCGGGCGCGATGCTCTTGACGTTTTTGGCGGGCGCCGAGCTCGATCCATCGGTTTTCAAGCTCAAGTGGAAGGAAGCAACCACGACCGGGCTTGCGAGCTTCATTATCCCTTTTCTGGGAAGCGCGGCGGCGGCTCACTATTTTCTCGGATGGGGAGTGATGCCGAGTTGGATTGCCGCGATCGCCATGTCGACGACTTCGGCGGCGATCGTATACGCCGTGACGCTCGAATACGGCCTCAATACTACCGAATACGGCAAAACGATTTTGCTCGCCTGCTTCGTGACCGACCTCTTGTCGGTCGCCGCGCTCGCTCTCATCTTCGCTGCGTCCACGATAAGGACCTTGATCTCCCTCGGGGTTGCCGCCGTCGTCTTGTTCGTTCTTCCGTGGCTCACCCCTCGCCTCTTTAAGCGGTATGGAGGCCAGCTTTCCGAGTTCGAGACAAAGTTTCTGCTTTTTTGCCTTCTTGGAATGGGAGCGCTCGCCGACTGGGCAGACAGCGAAGCGGTGCTTCCCGCTTATCTCATCGGAATGGTTCTTGCCGGAACCGTAGGCAAGGACCACGCGCTAATCCGGCGGTTGCGCACGCTGACTTTCGGATTGATGACCCCATTTTATTTCATCTTAGTCGGCACTTTTGTTTCGATTCCCGCGCTTATCGCGGCGCCGGCTGCCTTCATTTTTTTTCTTATTGTCAAAATCGCGACCAAATTCGTCGGCGTTTTTCCAGCAACGAAGCTCTTCGGCTCGCCAAACAAAGAGGCCGTGTACACTACCCTCCTGATGTCGACGGGGCTAAGTTTTGGGACGATCGCGTCCCTGTTCGGCCGGTCGCATGGGATCATCGATACTCACCAGTTCTCAACCTTGGTGGCGGCCATCATCGGAACCGCGATCATCCCCACGTTTGTCGCCAACACGTTATTTCTACCAACCCACTTGTTGCCCCGGCCGGAAGCAGAAATGGCGCCGTCACGAAGGAGCGGCGTCCTCGGCAAAATCCTTCATGCCAACGACGGATCGGAAGATGCGTTTCACGCGCTGACCGTGGCGCTTGCGATAGCGAAACAGAACGATTCGGAGCTGCACTTGGTGTCGGACGAAAAGATCGGCCATTTGCCTGAATTCACCGAAGAGGTGAGAGAAGAGACCGGAACTGCCGCCCGGCGCTTCCATGGCGTCCTCCAGCGCGCCCATGCGATGGCGGTAGAAAGCCATGTGAAACTGCATACCCATGTCGTGGCTGGACATCCGGTGCGGAGCATTGTTGACCTCGCGTCCGAACTCAACGTGGAATTGCTCGTGATCGGGGCGAAAGGTCATTCTCCATGGTACGAGCGAATGGCCGGGAGCCGCGCGGACCGTATCACGCGACTGGCACGGTGTCCGGTGCTTATCGTGAAGTGACATGGGGCCTGCGGCACCGCCGGCGTCTGTTGTTCTTCCCAGCCGCATTTGTCAAATTGGCACCTGGCGCGAAGCGCGTCGCGGGCGAGGGGTGTCATTCGTCCGTCATGTTTTTGAAATATTTTCCGGCGCGGCGATCGGCGCCGGCCGGAGCCTTAGGAGAGCCATATGTTGTGGGGCCTGCGGAGCAATGGGGGGGAACGAAATGAGCCTGACATCATATCTGGACCGAAACCGAACGATCGCCGGGCCCGGCTTCAGGCGCTGGATGGTGCCGCCGGCGGCCCTGTGCATCCATCTGTGCATCGGCCAGGTGTACGCCTTCAGCGTGTTCAACCTGCCGATGACCAAGCTGCTTGGCATCACGCAATCGACGCCGGACGACTGGACGCTCGTCCAACTGGGTTGGATCTTCAGCATCGCCATCTTCATGCTCGGCGCCTCGGCCGCGGCGATGGGCCGGTGGGTTGAGGAGGGCGGGCCCCGGCGCGCCATGTTTACCGCCGCGATCTGCTTCGGCGGCGGATTCATCGTCGCCGGCCTGGGGGTGTCACTGCACAATCTCTGGCTCGTGTACCTGGGCTACGGCGTGCTTGGCGGCATCGGCCTCGGGCTCGGCTACATCTCGCCGGTCTCCACGCTGATCAATTGGTTCCCGGACCGGCCGGGGATGGCCACCGGCTTGGCCATCATGGGATTCGGCGGCGGCGCGATCATCGCCTCCCCGCTCTCGGTCTGGCTGATGCGGTACTTCTCCAGCGACAAGAGCGTGGGCGTGGCGGAGACCTTCGTCGTGCTGGGCGTCGTCTACACGCTGTTCATGCTTGCTGGATCGGCGATCGTGCGGGTGCCCGCGTCCGGCTGGCAGCCCGAGGGCTACGTGCCGCCGGCTCAGCCGAGGAAGCTCGTCACCGACCAGCACGTGCATGTCTATCAGGCTGTGCGGACGCCGCAGTTCTGGCTGATCTGGTGGGTGCTCTGCCTGAACGTGACGGCGGGCATCGGAGTGCTGGGTCAGGCATCGGCGATGAGCCAGGAGATGTTCCCCGGCCGGGTGACGCCAGTGGCCGCGGCCGGCTTCGTCGGCCTGATGAGCCTGTTCAATATGGGCGGGCGGTTCTTCTGGGCATCGATCTCCGACCTTATCGGGCGCAAGAGCACCTATTTCGTGTTCTTTGCGCTGGGCACGGTGCTCTATGCCGTGGTGCCGCGTTCCGGCCAGATCGGCAGCCTATCGCTGTTCATCCTGTGCTTCTTAGTCATCATCAGCATGTATGGCGGCGGCTTCGCCACGGTGCCGGCCTACCTCAAGGACATGTTCGGCACCCGCTATGTCGGCGCCATCCACGGCATGTTGATCACTGCCTGGTCGGCGGCCGGCGTGTTCGGGCCGGTGCTGGTGAATTACATCCGCCAGTACCAGATCGATCACGGCGTGCCCAAGGCGCAGGCCTATAACGTGACGATGTACGTCATGGCCGCGCTGCTGGTGGCGGGGTTCTTCTGCAACCTGAGAGTGAAGGCGGTGGACGAACGCCACCACATGAAGAAGAGGGAAGCCGAGTCGGTGGACGTGGCGACGCCGTTGCGGCTAGCACTAGTCTGCGGCTTCGTGGGAATCCCGCTGGCCTGGGGCGTGATCGAGACACTGCTGAACGCGCTGAAGCTGTTCCAGTAGCCGGTACACCCGTGGCTATTGTTTCCTGTCCGGGGGAGCGTTGGCACCTCCGGAGCCGGCTGCTTGTGCGTCAAGCAATGCCAAATGTTTTTTGCTCGCCTGAATTTCCCGTTCGAGATGAAGCAGGACCGCGCGGCTGTGGCCGCTCGCCGAATTTCGCGTTGCGGAAAGCGTCTTTTCGGCGCGTTCGAGGCGCGCTTCGATTTCCTCGCGGCGCGCTTTGTGTCCTCGCGGCATGCGGCTCCCCCCGTAAATTCGCTTGGGCCGCCAACACAAGGCCACCCAGTTGGGCTAGCACATACGAAACTTGCGGCGGCAGTGCGGCGAGGCTTCCGCGGGTTCCAAATGAACTGCCGGTTGCCATCATGATCGCGCCATGAGTTCGACAGGTAGACCGTAAATTCGCAGCCGGGTGGACTCTGGCATCGCGGCGAGGGTTTCGAGATAGACCTGACCGGCACGGCACATTTTTGCGTCGCCGATGGGCGGATCGCCGGCCTTGCCGTCGAGAAGCGCTTCGATTTCCGGGGTGTCGAGACCTTTGGCGCGCAAGGCCTTTTCGAGCGCGTCGAAATCCGTCCCGGTCGGCGCCGGCCTTTCGATCCGCTTGATTTCGCCATCATGGATGGCATCGATTCCGGCCATGGCCATGGCGGCGACAAGACCACGATTTTGCGCCGAAAATTCAAAAAAGCCGGGGCTCTCGCCGCCATAGAGAAAATCGACGCATAGGCGCGGATCCTTGGCCGCGAGCGCTCGCAACATTGCGAAATGCAATTCAAAAATATGTTCCAAGGCCTGCCGGCCGGCCTTGGCCGCCAGAATCCCGCGTGAAAGGCGCAAGGAGCGGGCGGCTTCCGCAATAAGCAGATCGGCGCTTGCAATCTCGCCGCGCGCGGCGGAACGCTTCACAAAGGCCGCGAGAAAAGACTCGTATTCCGAAGGAAAGACAGTTTTCAGGCGATCGAAGAAAGCCGCGTATTCCGGCGCCGTTTTGAGCTTTTCCGCAAAAGCGCGCCGGGCGGCGTCGATTTCATAAAATGACGTCGACGGCTCGCCCGGGCGCGGGGACGCCGTTGCGAAGGGCGCGGACGACGTTTCGGGGCGGATCGCCTTTTGCAGAAAGGTCGCGCCGGTAACCATCCCGGCAAGGCCCGCAAGGCCCAACAGCACGAGCCGCAAAATATTCATGCGCGCGGTCTCCCATGCCGGGTTACTTGAACGCAAACCCTGACTTTGCCCAAAACGGCGGCAACCGGCAAGCCCCGCCGGGCTTGGGCGGCGGGGGAGTTCCGCCTGCGGGGAAACGACCGTCCTTGCCATGGCGGCCATCATCGGCCTTCAACAAAATCCGCGCCTTCAGTATATGCGCCGCCCGGCTTTTGCCTTTGCGGATCGATCCTTTCACCCGCTGGCGATCTTGTTTCTTCAGTTTGACAACATGAATCTTCGCCGGCATGGTCCCCTCCGTTGCCGGCGTCGCGTGGCAAAAGGAATCACTCGATCCTTTTAAATTAAACGATACGAGGTGCTTGGTCGCTTGCGAGGTCATTTGGGCTCCAAGCGGTGTGCGTGATCGCTTAACCCTTCGGTCATAGGCGAGGGATTACGTCATGAAATATCGTTATATCGGCCTTGGCTGGGCTGCGAGGACTTTTCCGGTCGTCGGATTAGTATTGGCGGCCGGCGCGCCGTCCCTTGCGCCAGCTCAGCCCGACACGCCTGGCGCGCAAGCGGAAGCCTGCCCGGCCGGCAATGGGGGGATCACGCTGCCGCGCGGCTTTTGCGCAACCGTGTTCGCGGACAATATTGGCCATGCCCGGCACCTTGTCGTCGCCCCGAATGGGGTTGTTTATGTCAATACCTGGAGCGGCCGCTATTACGGCAACGACCAGCCGCCGGCTGGCGGGTTTCTGCTCGCCCTTCAAGACACCAAGGGGGATGGGCGCGCCGACATCGTCACGCGCTTTGGCGACAGCGCCGCGGACGGCAGCCACGGTGGCACCGGCATCGCTCTCTACGACGGCGCGCTCTATGCGGAAGCGAACGATCGCATCGTGCGCTACGCTCTGCCGGCCGGAGCACTTGCGCCAACCGCGCCGCCCGAGGTCATCGTTTCGGGGCTGCCCCTCGCCGGCGATCACCCGATGCATCCGTTTGCGATCGACCGGCAAGGCAATCTCTTTGTCGATCTCGGCTCCGCCACCAATTCCTGCCAGGTCCAGAACCGGACCCTCGACTCGCCGGGGATCGACCCCTGCACGGAGCTCGAAACGCGCGCCGGCACCTGGCGCTACGACGCGAACCGGACCGGCCAGCACTTCTCTCCGGCCGAGCGGTTCGCCACTGGGATCCGCAATGGCGAGGGCTTCGCATTCGACGCCGCCGGTGGAATTTATGTAACCCAACATGGCCGGGATCAGTTGGCGGAGAATTGGCCGAAGCTCTACCGGCCGGAGCAGGGCCCCAATCTCCCCGCCGAAGAGCTGCTGCGATTGGAGCAGGGTGCCGACTACGGCTGGCCGGAGTGCTATTTCGACGGGATCCAGGAGAAGCTTGTGCTCGCTCCGGAGTATGGCGGCGACGGCGGCAAGGCGGTTGGGCCGTGCGCGCGGAAGCGAGGCCCGATTGCGTTTTTCCCTGCGCACTGGGCCCCCAACGATCTTGCGCTCTACGACGGACATCAGTTTCCGAACGCCTATCGGGGAGG
>JBATYB010000143.1:0-5385 GCA_049673825.1 Methylocella sp.
GGCCAAAAACCTGCATGGGGTTCTCCTTGAGTCTCGAGCATCACAACCCGAGCTTCGGAGAACCCCTCCTTCAAGGCAACAATCTCATATCTGTTTGAGCGCGGTCAACCCGACCGGACCGCCGACCACGGCCCCGGCCAACGCCCCCATCGCTCCGTCACCAAGCCGCTCCTGGGCATTTGCGGCGGAAGGCAGGAACGATGGTCCCGCGATCGCGGCGATCATCAAAAGCTTTTTCATCGTGCCGGCGCTCCCGCGCGGTTACCGCGATCCCCATGGCTTACCATCGAGTCCGGGAAACTCCTTGCCGGGGTATCGTGAAGAAAGTGAGAACAGGCGGTGTTCTTTTCCGGGCGTTCGCGGGCGCCGCATTCATCGGCGACGAGCCGCGGATCGCCATGGCACGTGCATCCGCTGCGCGCCTGTGTGACTGGAAGATATAGTCGTTTCGCGAATTCACTAGCCATGACCGGAAAGCCGCTCGATCATCGCGCCGCAGGCGCCGAGCTTTTCCTCGATATGTTCGAAGCCGCGGTCGAGATGATAGACGCGATTGACCATAGTTTCGCCTTCGGCCGCGAGCGCCGCGATGACGAGCGACATGGACGCGCGAAGATCCGTCGCCATCACCGGCGCGCCTTGGAGCTCTTCCACCCCTTCGATCATGGCGGCATCGCCGTCGAGCTTGATATGGGCGCCGAGCCTGACCAATTCCTGAACATGCATGAACCGGTTTTCAAAAATTGTTTCGGTGATCCTCGACGAGCCCTTGGCCTTGGTCATCAAGGCCATGAACTGGGCCTGCAAATCCGTTGGAAAGCCGGGGAACGGCGCGGTGGCAATGTCGACCGGCGCGATGCCGGCGCCGTTGCGCCGCACGCGGAGCCCTTCGTTGGTCGCCGAAATTTCCACGCCGGAGCGCTCGATTGCTTCGATTGCGCTCTCCAAAAGGCTGCTGCTCGCGCCTTCCGGCATCACATCGCCGCCGGCCATGGCGACGGCCATCGCATAGGTCCCGGCTTCGATGCGGTCCGGCAACACGACGTGGCGTGCCCCCGAGAGGCTGGCGACGCCCTCGATCTCCACCACGGATTCCCCGGCCCCCTTGATCCTCGCGCCCATTTTGTTGAGGCAATCGGCAAGATCGACGGTCTCCGGCTCGCGCGCCGCATTGACCAGAAGCGTATGGCCGTCGGCGAGCGAGGCGGCCATCAGCGCGGTATGGGTGCCGCCGACGGTCGTCTTGGGAAAATGAATCTCGGCGCCAGTCAGTCCCTTGCGCGCCGTGGCATGGACATAGCCCGCCTCGATCTCGACATGCGCTCCAAGCTTTTCGAGAACCATGATGAGAAGATCGACTGGCCTGGTGCCGATCGCGCAGCCGCCGGGAAGGGAAACCTTGGCCTCGCCCATCCGTGCGAGAAGCGGCGCGATGACCCAGAAACTCGCCCGCATTTTGGAGACGAATTCGTAGGGCGCCATCGTATCGACGATCTGGCGCGCGCTAAGGTGGATCGCCCGGCTCGCGTGCGCGGGGGCACCCCGCCGCCTTCCGTCGACCGAATGATCGACCCCATGATGACCGAGAATGCGCAAGAGCATGCCAACGTCGGCGAGATTCGGGACATTTTCAAGGGTCAGCGTTTCGCTCGTGAGCAGCGAGGCGATCATCAATGGAAGCGCCGCGTTCTTGGCGCCGGAAATGCTTATGACGCCATTCAACGTCCGGCCGCCGACGATCCGAATACGATCCAAGGAACACCCCGTTTTCAAAAAAGTCCGAATTAGTCTTGTTTTGTGCCGGCCCCGTTTTGAGCACCCTCGCCTCGAGACGTTTTGCTTTCGGCGGGGTCCACCGTTTGTTTTCTCCGCTCTATCTTTTGCGCCTTGCGGCGGGCAAGGTTCGCCCGCAATGCTTTGGCAAGGCGTTGCCGCGCGGCGGCGTTGCGCGGGCCAGCGGCGCCCGACAAAACCGGATTTCCATCATCCGGCACAGGCCCGTCATTGGAGCCGGACAAGCTCATGACTTTAGTCTTTCAAAGTGCTTCGCCAAACAGCCCGCGCCTCCGGCGCAAACTTGGTGTCCCAAGCAGCGTGATGGAGCGCTAAAGGTCTTGTAGAGCGCCACGGCGGCCAAGGCAAGGCTCCCCAGGGTTTGGGTGCGCGAGGACCGGCCTGCCGGATTCTTGCATGCCATGTTGGAGGCAGCCGTCCGGCGCCAACGGTCCCGCGGCGAATGTAGCCGGGGACTTGCCGGCCAGGAGCGACGGACCGGCGAGGGCGGCACAGGTTCCTTCAACGCCCCCGGCTCCCGCAAATTTGACGCGGAAGTGAGTCGCACGAAAGCCTTTATTATATCAAACGCTTACGCTGGACCAGCCAGCCCCCTGCGAATAATCCGGGCGAGGTCCTCGCGTGGGGTCTTGCTCCTGTCGCGATCCCACCGCATAACCTTTCCCGGATCTTAACGAGCCGCCGCGGGCAGCCAAAATACGGCCTTCGGCGCGCGGAAAAACGCAGGGACGAGGCTTTGGATCAACGATACGTGCGTCATGATATGGAGCAAGAGCCCGCGAGCGGCTTGAGTGGATCGGCCCCCACGCAGGATGGCGCGCAAATCGACGAGGACCTTGCAGCGCGGGCGCGCCGCGGCTCGATCTGGCAAATGCTCGCCGTCGCCTTGAGCCTCGCGATCGCGGCTTTTTCGATCTACGTCCTTGGCCGCGCGATTTCGGCGGTTAGTCCGGGTGCTTTGCGCCAGGCCATCGAGGCGACCAGCGCCGAGCAGATTGCGACGGCGGCGCTTTTGACCGTCGTGTCCTTCCTTGTCCTGACCGGCTATGACGGGCTCGCCCTGCGCCAGCTCAACGCCCGCGTTCGCTATAAGACGACGGCGCTGGCCTCGTTCACGAGCTACGCGATTTCGTTCACCCTCGGCTTCCCTTTGATTACCGCGGGCACGGTTCGCTACTGGATCTATTCGCAAGCGGGCTTGCCGGCGAGCAAGGTCGCGAGCCTCACCGTGATCGCCGGCGTGACGTTCTGGTTCGGCATGGTTTTTGTGCTTGGCGCGGGGCTTGCGTTTCACGCCGGCGCGATCAGCAAGATCAATCATTTCTATCCTTTGATCAACACGCTGATAGGGCTTGCCGTGCTGGGCGCGATCCTCGCCTATCTGATCTGGGTGACGATTCGCCACCGGCATGTCCGCATCAAAGGCTTCCAGCTGGAATTGCCGGGGCTTGGCTTGTCGCTCGGCCAAATCGCCCTCGGCGCCATCGATCAGTGCGCGGCAGCGGGTGTTCTTTATGTTTTGCTTCCGAGCCATGCCGAACTGGATTTTTTCGCCTTCGCCGCGATCTATGTCTTCGCCTGCATTCTCGGGGTTGCGAGCAATGCGCCAGGCGGGATTGGTGTTTTCGAGGCGGCGATGCTGAAAGCGGTTCCGGTTGACTCGGAAGAAGCGCTGCTCGCTTCGCTCGTGCTGTTCCGGGTCATCTATTACCTCGTGCCTTTCCTATTCGCCCTCGCTTTCCTCGGCGCCCACGAGGGTTTTCACCGCTGGAACAGCTTGCGCGAGGCCATGCGCGGCAGCGAGGAAGAACAGGTCTTGGAGGATGAGATCAACCCTCTTCACCGTTGGTACCGGGACACGTGGCGGCTGAAATGATGATCTTCGTTTTGGGCTTGCCGATGGCGTTCCGGTCCTTCTGGCGTAGGCCATGACGCCGCAGCCAACCAGACCAGGAAATACTCTCGCGGCCGTTTGCTAATTGGAGCACGGTTCGATCCGAACGGAATCCATTTGGTGAACCTTGGCAGGCCCGAAGCGCGACATGCAAGCTGAACAATGCGGGAAAGGCGGAGCGCCGCTTGGCACTTCCCCCCCGGCGCGGAATCGATGTGACGCTTGATATCAACGCGAGCTCGTGTAACGCCTGCCCGAAGCGCTGGATTTCACGAGGGCTTCATGGAAAAGGACCGGCAGGCGCGCGACCGCTTGATCATGGGCCGTCTCATCGACGCCTTGCCGGAGGCGGTCATCGTCATTGGCGCGGCGGATCGCGTGGTCGCGGTCAACGCGCCGGCGCGGAACCTGTTTCCGGCATTGCGGCCGGACGATCTGCTGGCGCGCAGTCTGCGGGCGCCGGATGTCCTTGACGCGGTCAAGCGGGTGCGTGCCTCCGGCACTCCGGAAAGGGTGACGTGGCTTGAACGGGTTCCCGTCGAAAGATTTTTCGAACTGAACGCCGCTGTGATGGAGGGACCGCAAGTCGAGCCCGCGATGATCTTGACATTGCGCGATTTGAGCGAGGCGCGCCGCGTCGAACGGATGCGCGTGGACTTTGTCGCCAATGCCAGCCACGAATTGCGGACGCCGCTCGCCTCCCTGCTCGGATTTGTCGAGACGCTCCAGGGACCCGCGCGCGAGGACAAGGAAGCGAGGGCACGGTTCCTTTCGATCATGCGCGAACAGGCGCAAAGGATGGCGCGGCTCGTCGACGATCTTTTATCGTTGTCGCGGATCGAACAGAATTTGCATCTGCGGCCGCGGGCGCCGGTGGATATTGTGGCGATCCTCCGCCATATCGCCGATACGCTGGCGCCCATGGCGACCGGCAACGATGTCGTCCTGAAACTCGACGTTCCGGCCAAGGCGCTCGTCACCGGCGACCGCGACGAACTCTTGCGGTTGGCCGAAAACCTCGTCGAAAACGCCATTAATTATGGCGCGTCGGACCCGCGAAGCGTCAACCGGCAGGTCGAGATCACGCTCGCGGCCGAAACGCAACAATGTGTTTTGAGCGTCCGCGACCATGGCCCTGGGATCGCGCCGGAACATCTGCCGCGGTTGACCGAACGTTTTTACCGGGTCGATGCCGGCCAGAGCCGGGCCAAGGGCGGCACCGGGCTTGGTCTCGCCATCGTGAAACATATCGTCGCGCGCCATTGCGGCCGGCTCGGTATCGAATCGAAGCTGGGCGAGGGAGCAACTTTCAGCGTGGTTCTTCCCTTGCACGGAAGCTGAACCGGAATCCCGCCCTGTCATCAAGATGTCAAACAGGTTTCATATTGGCCTCACGGGTGCCCTTTAGGTTGCGCGCGGACCCCATCTAACTGGCTGCCGATGCGCATGCCGGGCAACGAGAGGCAACACAATGATCTTTACGTTCCTGCGAGCGTCCCTTGCCGCCGCCGCCATAAGCTTGGCGGCCGGCCCTCCGGCCGCCGCCTTCGATATTTCGGGCGCCGGGGCCACCTTTCCCTATCCCATTTATGCGAAATGGGCGGATACGTTCAAAAAGGAAACCGGCAACGGGTTGAATTACCAGTCGATCGGCTCCGGCGGCGGAATCAAGCAGATCAAGGCCAAAACCGTGACGT
>JBATYB010000144.1:0-1941 GCA_049673825.1 Methylocella sp.
GTCCATGGCGCCGGCCTTTCCAGTACACCATCGGGCCAGGGACAAGTGCCCCGCCCGGAGCCACGACGGTGCCAGCCAGCCGCTCCTCTACATACGTCCGCAACGCCGCTTTGACCGCAAGCTTCCCCGGTTTTGGTCGGCGAGCGGATCGCTCGGCGTGCCATTGTGCTGTTATCGCGCGATACTCCAAGCCGCCACTTCGAGTCGCAGCATTGCGCCGCAATTCCCGTGAGATCGTCGACGCTGCCCGTTCAAGCCGACGAGCAACCTCCAGCATTGCGAAGCCCTGCGCGCGCAACAAGGCGATCTCCTCCCGCTCGGCGAATGTGAGATAACATCCCGAAAGTGGCTTGGCCGACCGTCCGAACATTGCGGGTGGAATCCCCCCTGCTGCCCGGAACCATCTTATCCCTACCGCCGGCGGAACACCGGCTTCCAAGGCAGCATCCTCGCTTGTCGAGCCCGCCGCCATGGCTGCCCAGAACCCGTCGCCGCTCATCTCGTCCGGCCCACCGGTGGCCGACTTGGTGACGGCAATGGCCGAACGCCGGCCGAACGCCGTCGTTGGATCTTCATCGCAACCCCCTTCTTCAGAGTGTTGCGACCACCACTTGAGTACACCTTGCACGCCGCGATCGCTGTGATGGACGAGCCCGCTGCCGGACACGGGCCTGCGGTCATGAAGCGCTTGCTCCAGGGCGTCGAGAACGAAGCCGGCGTGAGCCGAGCGGCTGACCCGCCAGCCGACAATACGGCGAGCGTAGGCGTCGATGACGAACGCCACGTAGACGAAGCCCGCCCAGGTGGCGACGTACGTAAAGTCCGAGACCCACAGCACGTTCGGGCGCGGCGCCCGGAACTGGCGGTTCACGCGGTCCAGCGGGCATGGCGCGGCCTTGTCGCTGATCGTCGTCTTCACGCGTCTTCCGCGAATGACGCCATGCAAGCCCATTCCGCGCATCAGCCGGGCCACCGTGCAGCGCGCCACATCTTCGCCCTCTCGCACCAGCTGACGCCAGACCTTGCGGACACCGTAGACCTGGAAGTTCTCATCGAACACCCGTCGAATCTCCACGCGCAACGCTGCATCCCGCTGGACGCGCGGCGGTGCCGTGTCAGGGCGACGCCGCCGCGCGTCGTGAGCGTGATAGGTGGACGGGGCGATCTTCAGCACACGACAGATCGGCTCGACCCCGTAAGCCCCGCGATAATCGTCAATGAAGCCGATCATGGCCTGAACCGGCGGTCGAGCTCCGCCTGGGCAAAATACGCTGAGGCCTTGCGCAGAATCTCATTGGCTTGGCGAAGCTCGCGGTTCTCGCGTTCCAGCGCCTTGATCCGCTCGCGTTCGTCTGTCGTGGTGCCAGCGCGACGGCCCTGGTCCCTCTCAGCCTGGGCCACCCAGTTGTGAAGGGTCTGCGCCGTACACCCGATCTTCGCCGCAATCGAGACGATCGCCGCCCATTGCGAGGCGTGATCGCCCCGGTGCTCGATCACCATCCGCACGGCGCGCTCGCGCACTTCAGGTGAAAACTTCTGCCTTTGCTGCTTGTCCATGGCTCCATCCTCTCAAGAGTTGGAGCCTCCGGCAAACCCGGGGCGGTTCAGTCGGTTGAATGACTTGATCTTTTGAAGTACTTCTTTTGCTTCCCAACTGAGACCATCGGTTTCAACCATTTTCATAACTCCTTCTGCAGAGCGCTGCTGATTGAATGAGCGGTCCGCCTGTGGTTTGTGAATTCTGAGCTCCCGCTCCTTGACCAGCCACATAAACCTTAGCTTCTCCGCCAGCTCCCAATTTGGCCGCGGTAGTCCGATCGACAATTCGGAGAAGCTCACCGCGACTGGCGAATTCACTCGCCGGATGTCGGGTTTTTCCCGTTTTCCCGAATGCCGCCGATGCCGAACGGCTTAAAGTCCTTCATGGTGATCGCATAGGGC
>JBATYB010000145.1:0-3316 GCA_049673825.1 Methylocella sp.
GTTTCATCGCCCTGATCGCCCGCCGCGCCGCGCGCGCGGGTTGAAGAACGGTTCGATTGACGGTGCCGTAGACGCTTCGCTTGATGGCGTCCTTGAACGCCGAAACCCGCGGCGGAGTAGGATTTAACCCCAGGCGGCGAAGCCAGTAATTGGCTCTGTAGACATCCGCTGTGATCGCGTCGAGGTAGTGGAAATTAATGTTCAGCGAGACCGACACCTCGGGCCCATTCCGTACCCAGTGGGGCGCGCCGACCGGAATGTGCACGCCGTGTCCGGGGAGGAGTTCGGTCACGGTGGCGCGGCTTTGATATTGCGGCCTGTAGGTCGCCGCATTGTGGTCCACTGCCCAAAACTTTTCAATTTCCTGCTCCGGCAAAACATCGCGATCCGCTGGTTCGAAGACGCTGATCGTTTTGCGGCCTTGGATCTGATACAGCCAGCTGCATTCGCGGTCGATATGGTAGGTGCTAATCCGGTTGGGCGAGTTGATGAAGATAATTGCGTCGCGAACCTTCATGACTTGACTGAGATCTCGCCCAGATAGCGCGACGATCTCGTCCATGCAGGCGTCGACCAGCCCGGCGTATTCGGGATCATTTTGCACGTGGCGCAGAATAATCCACGCTCCCGCCGTCTCGATTCGTCGCAAAAGCTCATCGACCGGCAAGTCGCACGGCGGCGTCTGATCCCAGCGCTGATCGACTCGGATCTCGCCCGCGTCGTAGTACACATCATCCGGATCGCGCGCCCGCCGGCGGGCCAGCGCAAGCAGCCGGTCAGTGCTAAAAAGCGGATTACCCGAAAGCCGGTGGGTGAAAGTAAAGCAATTTTTGTCAAAGTCGCGGGCAAACACCACAGGGTCCGCGTTCAACAGTGGCCGTTTTGAAAGGGCTATGGCCGGCACGGAACAAACCTCCTTCACTTGATCAAATAATCAGATATAATGCTAATCATTAACCTATACGCAACGAGGATGGGAGCGTATGAAAATGCCCTGCCGTTCGACAATTACGGTAGACGCTCCAGTTTGTGAAGCATTGTCCCCTAAACGCCCTTTAGGCTATACCTCCGTGGTCTCGATTGTAGTAAAGCTGCCTCGCACATTTGTCAAGGTCGAGCGGGTCTGCGGGCAGAGCGATCGGGTGAAGAATGGCGTGACAAACGGCTGAAGTGCCGAATCTGTCGCGATCCTCTGATCCGGTTTGCGTGCTGGCAAACCATATGGGCCGCCATCCGCGGCAATGTAACGGTGACGAAAACCTCCATTGGGGGGAGGGACATGAGCTTCCGCGACGGCCAATGCCGCAGCCGCAAGGATCACGCTCCCGCCGACTTCACTCCCCTAAAGCACATGGCCCATAAGTTCGCCCGAAAGGCCGCCGGCAAAGACTCTCTCCGTCTCAAGCGCGAAGCCGCACCACGGGACGGCGAATTCCTCGCAAGCCTCACTGCCGCGGGATTGTTTCACCCGATTCCGAAGAAGTCGAATAATTGATGCCGTCCTGGCTTGCGGTGCGAACGCGCGAATATGCGATCTGACAGGAACATTGCCCGTCCCAAAATAATGATTGCACGTTCTCAATCTTCACGCTTGAAATGCCGCATGTTCGCGCCCAAGATCGCCAGCGAGCGCATCGGCGATCAGCATGCGGGTTTCGGCGATTCCATAAAGCGCAATGAAAGACCCAAACCGAGGGCCACGGCTTTCGCCGAGCAGCACGCCATAAAGCATGGCGAACCAATCGTTCGAGACGCCGGGACGTGCGGCTGTAGCGCCCTTGGCTTTCATATCCTGATAGCGCGGTATCTGCCGGGCGACATCGTAGAGCGTGGTCTGAATCGCTTCGGCGCTGGCGCCCTGGGGCAGGGCGGCGAGAGCGGCGGCGAGATTTTCGAGCGCCTCGCGCTCGATCGCGTCCGGCGCGCGAAAGTTCTTGGCTGGGCGCACGAAATCGCGGAAATAGCGCACCGCATAAGCGACCAGCCGGTCGAGGCGCGGATGCGTCGCGGCCGAAACATCCGGCGCATAGCGGCGCAGAAAGCCCCAAAGCACCTGGGGGTCTTCGCTGTTCGCCACGGCGGCGAGATTCAACAGCATGCCGAAGGTGATTGTCGTGACCTGGCCCGTGCCATGACGCAAGACTTCGGGCGGCGGCGGCTCGCCCGAATGAATATGCCAGACCGGGTTGCCGAGACGCTCCTTGGCCTCTTGCCGCGGATACGCATTGAGGAAGGCGAGATAAGCATCGACCGTGCGCGGGATCACGTCGAAGTAGAGCCGCTTGGCGGCGGTTGGTTTCTGATACATGAAAAGCGACAGACTTTCGGGGCTCGCATACCCGAGCCACTCATCGATGGTCAGGCCATTGCCTTTCGATTTCGAGATTTTTTGGCCCTTTTCGTCGAGGAACAATTCATAACTGAAACCGTCGGGAGGCGTGCCGCCGAGGGCGCGCGTGATCGCGCCGGATAATTTGACCGATTCGATCAAATCCTTGCCAGCCATCTCGTAGTCGATTTTGAGCGCATACCAGCGCATCGCCCAATCCGGCTTCCATTGCAGCTTGCAGGCGCCACCCGTCACGGGTGTAACGAAAATCTCCTTAGTGTCCGGATCGCGCCAACTGAGCGTGCCCGCGCCGGCGTCGATCCTTTCGACCGGCACCTGCATCACAACGCCGGTCCTTGGATGAACCGGCAGAAACGGTGAATAAGTAGCGGCACGCTCCTCGCGAAAGCTCGGCAGCATGATCGCCATGACTTCGTCGTAACGGGCGAGGACGTGGAGGAGCGCGCCGTCGAAGCGGCCAGACCTATAGTAATCCGTCGCCGAGGCGAATTCGTACTCGAAGCCGAACTCATCGAGAAATGTGCGCAACCGCGAGTTATTGTGCGCGCCAAAGCTTGGATGCGTGCCGAAAGGATCTGGAACCTCGGTCAGCGGCTTGCCGAGATGGGCGGCGACAAGCTCCCTGTTCGGAATATTGTCCGGCACCTTGCGAAGGCCGTCCATGTCGTCGGAAAACGCGATGAGGCGGGTCTTGATCCTATCCTCGGTCAAGACCCGGAACGCGTGGCGCACCATGCTCGTGCGGGCGACCTCGCCAAAAGTCCCGATATGCGGCAGGCCGGAAGGCCCGTAGCCGGTCTCGAACAGCACCTCGGTCTGGCCGGTCGCCTCGATGCGCCTAAGAATCTTGCGCGCCTCCTCGAATGGCCAGGCATTGGCTTGACCGGGCGCTCCGGCCAAGGAAACCGCGGCCGGAGGTGGGGCGAGAGACATGACGTGACCTTAGGAAAGCGAAGAGGTTTGCGG
>JBATYB010000146.1:0-5334 GCA_049673825.1 Methylocella sp.
CCTTGAGATCGCTTTAAATCATTTGACGCGTGCCCGTCTCCGGCGAACTGCGCAGGCGCGCGGGGAACAACATGAACGGCGAGGCCGGCCCCATGCTTTTCGACGGTCAAACGATCAAGGTCGACACGCACGGCGGGGGACTTGCCGAACTGCGTTTCGAGCGCGGCGTTGAGGCCGTCAACAAGCTCGACGCTCTAACATTCGGCGAACTGCGCCGCGCGATCGATGCCATCGCGGCGACGCCCGCGATCCGAGGCGTCTTGATCACCAGCGCCAAGGACAATTTCATCGTGGGCGCCGATATTTTCGAATTCACCGGCGTCTTCAAGCGGCCGGAAAAAGACATCGAGGCTTTTGTCGGCGCGAACGGCGAGATCATCACCGCGCTGTCCGATTTGCGGGTGCCAACGGTCGCGGCGATCAACGGTCTTGCGCTCGGCGGCGGACTCGAAGTCGCGCTTGCGGCCGACTACCGGGTGATGTCGAGCACCGCGAAAATCGGCTTTCCGGAGATTTCCCTGGGTCTGTTCCCCGGCTATGGCGGCACCGTCCGCCTGCCGCGTCTGGCCGGCTTGAGGTCAAGCGCCGAATGGATCATTTTTGGCGCGCAGCAGAGCGCCGCGCGGGCGCTGCATGCGGGCGCCGTCAATGCCGTCGCCGGGCCGGAGGAATTGCGCGCGGCTGCGCTTGCAATGCTCAAACCGGCAATCGAGGGCAAGGCCGATTGGCAAGGCCGGCGGAGCCGCATGAATCAAAACCTCGGGCTTGCCAAGGAAGAGGCGGCGTCCCTTCTTGCCAATGCCAAGGCGCAAGCCTCCAAAGCGCTGCCGCATCTGCCGGCGGCGCATTTCGCGGTCGAGTTGCTGGAGAAAGCCTCGGGTCTCGATCGCGACGCGGCCTTGGCGCTCGAAGTCGAGACTTTCGCAAAAGTGGCGAAGACGCAAGCCGCCTCCTCGCTTGTTACGATTTTTGTCAACGAGCAAGCCGTGAAGAAGACCATCCGCCGTTATGCCAAGGACGCGCCGAGGGTAGCAAAGGCGGCCGTCGCGGGGGCCGGAATCATGGGCGGCGGCATCGCCTATCAAAGTGCCTCGCGCGGCGTGCCGATCGTCATGAAGGATATTGCCGCGGGCGCGCTCGACCTTGGCATGTCGGAAGCGCGCAAATTGCTCGCGAAGGCAGTGGAGACCGGAACGCTCACGCAGGACAAGGCGGATGCGGTCATAGGCGCGATCACGCCAAGCCTCACCTACGAAGGTTTCGACAAAGCCGATGTGGTGGTCGAGGCCGTCGTTGAAAACCTCGCGGTCAAGCAAGCGGGGCTGCGCGAAATCGAGGAGATTGTCAGTCCCCACGCAATCCTTGCCTCGAACACTTCGTCCTTGCGAATTGACGCCTTGGCGGAGGGTCTGCGGCGGCCGGAAAATTTTTTAGGGATGCATTTTTTCAATCCCGTGCCAAAAATGCCGCTGGTCGAAGTGGTTCGCGGCGCCAAGACGTCTGCCCAAGCCATCGCCGCGGTCACCGGCTATGCGGCCGCGATGGGCAAGACGCCGATTGTTGTCGAGGACGGCCCTGGGTTTGTCGTCAACCGCATCCTCACGCCTTATCTCATCGCGTTTCTGCGGCTCGTCCGCGGCGGCGCCGATTTTCATGAGATCGACAAGGCGATGGAAGCCTTCGGCTGGCCGATGGGCCCGGCCTATCTCATCGACGTCATCGGCATGGATATTTCGCACCATGTCGTCGAGATCGTCTCGGCGGGGTTCGCGCCGCGCATGGACGTGCCTTTCGAGACGGCGCTCAAAATTCTCTTACGCGATGGGCGCCTTGGCCAGAAGAACGGCCGTGGCTTTTATAAATACGAGAGCGATTCCAAAGGCCGCCCGCGTAAGGACATCGACTCGGAGACGGAACGTCTGCTCTCGGCCGGGCAACCCAATGGCAGGACCCGCATCGGCGAGGAGGAGATCGCCGCGCGCATGATGCTGCCGTTGATCCTCGAGGCGGCGCGGTGTGTCGAGGATGGCATCGCCGCTTCGCCGGGGCAGGTGGACATGTGCCTCATTCTTGGCCTCGGCCTGCCGCGCTATCTCGGCGGCGCGCTCAAATACGCCGATTACCTCGGGCTTAAAAACGTCGTCGATCGCGCTGACAACTGGGCAAGCCTCAGCCCAATCTACCGCCCGAGCGAGCGCCTGCGCGCCATGGCCGCCGGAGGGGAAGTTTTCTATCCCGCATAAGCGCTCCATCGATACGCGAGGCCGCATGCTTAGCTTTCGCGCCGCCGGCAAGGATCGGATCGAGGCCGGGATGGACGCCAAGACGATTCCGTCAGGGGTCAACTGGATCGACGCCCTGCGGCCAGATGCCAGCGAGATCGCGTTCTTGGAGCGTGCGCTCAAAATCGAAGTGCCGACCCTCGAAGCGCTCTCCGAAATCGCAACGTCGAGCCGGCTGCGCAGCGAGAAAGACTGGCTCTATCTCAGCATTCCCATGATCCACCGGGCGGATGGTTTCATGCCCGCGCTGACACCCCTCGGCTTCGTCTTGTCGAAGGACGTTCTCCTGACCGTCCGTTTCAAGCATATGAACTAAAACCCTTGCAGAGGAACGCCGTCTCGCCTACTAAGCGAGTTGGAACCCGAGGGTAAAATGGAAATCTCGGATAGATGCCAGCGCTCACCGCAGGGCCAAAAGGCCAGGAGGCAAAAGCATGGACGCTTTTTTCGCTTTGAAGACAGGAACAGATCGCTATGTAGTTAATGGCGCCTCGTCCAATGATTTTCAAGCGGGCGCCCAGAGAGACGGCGCTATTCTCTTTCAGATGCCAAGCGCGTCCGAGACCTCTGACGGGCTCGTGCTGCTGCAGACTTTGGGTGGACGTACCCACGTGGCGGCCGACCCTACTCTGGGCGTCATCCTCCAGGACCGCTCGGCACCGCACGTGCCATTTCTCAAGGTTGCAGCGGGCGATGGGTTCGCTCTAGGAACACCGGACAAGGAGCACTGGCTCTCTGTCTCGGACGATGGGAAGCTGGTGTTCTCGAAATTGGCAAGTCCGGGCGTCTCCGAGACCTTCACAGACGAGACACCCCCGCAGCATCCTGGACATGGTTGTTGTGGCCCCTCGTCCCCCTCGTCCGCGGGCCCGTTCGAAACCTTGTGGAACGACGAGACTCACAAAACCATTGTCATGAAAGGCATCGAATGCTTGAAAACGAGTCCGTCACCCACGCCGCAATCCGAGGAATTCATCCGAATATGGAACCTCGCGAAACAATTCGGCCTTGACGTTGAGGCGGCACTGTTTTCGGGGCTTCATGATGCCGATTATCACCCGGCTCTCAAGGACCAGGTTGGAGGTATTCCCTACTATACATCCCATTTCTATGACGCCGACACCGGGAAGAATTACTGGGGGGATAACAGCCCAACCGCGTTGGAGCGTGGGCGGGATTTCTTCCTGGCAAGCGTGAAGGTACTCGAGGCCGGGGAGTTTTACGGCAACGTGAGCTTTGATATAGGCCGTCGGACCTCCGGTGGTAAATTGACACTTAAATTGGTGAACGCAGACAACAATGACATTCAGATTGCGTCGTTCAAAATGCTGGGCGTTGCCCTGCACTACCTCACGGATCTTACCCAGCCCATGCACGCCGCCAACATCGCCAACATATACGGCGGTCGCAGCAATCCGCTGGATGATTGGCGGCACTCCATGTACGAGGATTACGCCGAGAGTGTAACGAGGTCGGGGCGTTTATTCGACAATTACCCCCCGCTGACCGCGGAGCAGATGAGTATTCAGGGGATCAACCGTATTGATGATTTGTATATAGCGGTAGCGAAGGCATCCAAAAAGGTGTGGCTGAAAGACGTCAAACCTATATTCGATAAAAAGGGGTATCGGGCCGCATGGGGGGATGAGGCCAAGACAGCGGTCCTGCATTCGACGCAACAGGCGCCGGCAATAGTTGCGAAGTTCCTCTTGTATTGGATCCATGTAGCCAGGAGAATCGGGTGAAGGACTCAAGCTGCGACGAGACTTGCGAGAAAATCGTCGTCCCAGGCGGCGGTTTTGCGCCTCAAGCGTAGCGAGTCTTTGCCGGGCGCCTTTCGGATCAGATTGTGGGCGATGTGCTTTAGAGGGGTGAAGTTGGCGGGAGCGTGCTCGGTTTTGATGCGGCATTCGTCGTCACGAAAGACCATGTCCATGACCCAGTGCAGGCTGTTTTCGACCGCCCAATGATCGCGGATCATCAGGCCGATCACATTGGCCAGCAAGACCAACGAGGTGATGTAGAAGCGCATCTCGCGCTCGATCTTGCCGCCGATTTCACGCTTGCTCTCGACCATGACGACGCCTTTCAAGCCCGGCCAATCGTGTCGCTGTTGCAGCCAGCCAGCATGACCGGCGAGGAGCTGGCCGCGCGGCTTCTCTATCGCGACGGGCTGATGCTGGTCATCGACAAGCCGGCCGGGATCGCGGTCCATCGCGGCCCGAAAGGCGGCGAAAATCTCGAGGATTATTTCCATGCGCTGCGCTTTGGCTTGCCGCGCGACCCCGCCCTCGCGCACAGGCTCGATCGCGACACCTCGGGCTGCCTGGTGCTCGGGCGGCACCACAAGGCGCTGGAAAAGCTCGGCCTCCTGTTCAAGCAAGGCAAGATCGCAAAGAGCTATTGGGCGATCGTGGAAGGGAACCCGGCGCAAGACGAAGGCTTGATCGACCTGCCGCTTGGGCGTCTCGATCCCGCTCGCGGCTGGTGGATGAAGGCCGATCCCTTGGGCCTCCCTTCGCAAACATCCTGGCGGGTCTTGGCGCGCTTGGCCGGCCACGCATTTGTGGAGCTTGTGCCTCTGACCGGGCGCACGCACCAGCTTCGCGTTCATTGCGCTGCCCTCGGCTGGCCGATCCTCGGCGATGCCATCTATGGGCATGGCGGAGCGATGGGCTTGCAGCTCCATGCCAGGGCGATCACCATTCCTCTTTACAAAAACAAGGACGCGGTAAAAGTCGAGGCGCCACCCCCTGGACATATGCGCGAGGCACTGGCCGCGCTTGGCTAAACCGGAGAGCTAGGCGAAGAAACAAGGGGCGGGAACCCATGATTTCCGGCAGGAATGCCCGCCGGGAGGTCGTTGCCATAGAGGAAGGCGTCCAATTTGATGGGTCCGCGCTCGCCAACGCCAATCGGCTTGCCGGCAAAATGGGCAGCGCCGCCCGCGCCGGATGGCGTTGACAAATCGGCCGAGACGGTTCCGCCGTTCCGGGAACGGGCGCCTTGGTTCGGGGGCGACCTGCAAACTCTGCGCAACGCCGTGCGCGGC
>JBATYB010000147.1:0-5419 GCA_049673825.1 Methylocella sp.
GGCGCGCGTGTTTCCCGCCTTGGTGATTGCGCCGCGCAATGTCTTGGCGCCGGAAGACCGTTCGCTCGGCGTCAACCCGAGATAGGCCATAAGATGGCGTGGATTTGCGAAGCGATGAAAGTCTCCGATCTCGGCGACGAGGGTGTGGCGGCGATCGGCGCAACGCCGCGCATGGCCTGAATGGCGGTAACGACCTTGGCCAACGACCATGATGGCAGAAGCTCTTGCATCTGCTTGGCCAGCCGATCACGGCGCGCCTGTGCTTCGTCGACGGCCTGCACGAGTTCTTCGAATGCGATTTGGCGCGCCGGGTGGCCGAAGCGCTGCGCCGAAAGCCACAGACGATGTTTGCGGGTCCAATGGCCGCCGTTGGAATAAACGTGCCCATGGCGAAGAAGGAAACTCACAACCTGTTGGCGCGCGCGCCGCAACGTCTCCATCGCTGCCTGGCGGGCGCGACAAAGATCACGCATCGCTTCGTGGGGGTCGTCTGGAACCCATACCGGCGTCAGCTCGCCCGAACGGAACAGCGAGGCTTGCGTCACCGCGTCGCGGCGATCGGTCTTCACGCGATCTCCTGGCCGCGTCGGAACGAGAGAGGGCGCGACCACCACGCAGTTATGTCCAAACGAGGTGATCTGCCGATAAAGCCCATAGCCGCAGGGTCCGGCCTCATAGCAGAACGCCGGCTTGCCATGCTTGGCGGCGAGGCGATCGACCATTTTGGCCACCGCTTCCGGCCGGCTCGGAATTTCACCGATAAATCGCACCTCGCCCCTTCGCCCGCTTTCGGCGATCGCGACCGAGATCGCGTTCTCGTGCGTATCCATCGCGACATATGTCATCGTAGAATGATCCATCGCTCGTTCCCCATGCATGAGGCCCTGGCTGATTGGTCAGCCAACCCTCGTTGTTGCATGCCGTGAAACGAGCCACCTGCCACGGACATAGCGTCTCAAGGGAAGTGGCCTGATTCGAGGAGGGGCCGCCGATGTGGACGGACGAAAACCGGGCGAAATACAATCGCGACAAGCGGCGTTATCCGAGCGACGTGACGGACGAGGAATGGGCGAAGCAAGCTTTGCAAGCAAAGATTGCGGAGGGGCATGTCGAGCCGCTCGACTCAATGCTACGAAAGCTGTGCAATGGTTGACGAACTTTCGAGACGTACTCTAAGATCACGCACTTAATGCAGCCAAAATTCGCCGTCGAGCGTTTTGATCTCGGCCGGCTTGATGAGCTTCGAATGTCCCACCACCACGCTGTGCAGCGGCCCGTCGAGCTTTGCCCGCCAGAACGCCAAGAATTTGATCAGGATCGGAAAATCCGGCGCAAGGTCGTAGTCTTGCCAGATATAGGACTGCAACAGGCGCGGGTGATCCGGCAAATGATAGAGAATACGCGCGGTCGCAAGCCCATATCCCGCGAGCTGCTTGATAAAATCAGGTGACGCCTTGCTTGTCTCGATCCTTTTGGTCGCGGCCATGGCCTTAACCTCCGTGCCGGTACGTCAGCCAGAGCGGGTCCTAAAAGCGTTGACGAGCTTGTTCGATTTCGACCTGCTCCTACTTATTGCTACGAGCGATTCCTTTGCCGTGTCCATGCAATACCTGTTACATTAATACAGAGTTGCGCGCGAAGCTCGCGCGAGCCGTGCGCCGGATAAAATTTCGCCAGCGTTGCCGCTTAAGTCTCATGTCGAACGAATGCCGTGAAGCAGGCGCAGACACTCTCTTGTGTCGACATCGATCTCAATCGCGGGGTCTCCGGCCGTCATTTCAAGAATATATTCTTGCGCCGCGGCGATGAGGTCTCGCGCGCCCTTGTTTCCTTAAAGCATCCTGACCGCCAGGAAAAGGGTGTGGCCGAGCGGCGCCGGGTTGCCCCGCCGCGCACCGGCGCGGCCGCGAGCGGCTAGACTGGCGCCGCGTCGAAAGCGTCGATAGGCCGGTCGATCAGGCGTGACCCAGTTAGCGGCATGTCACCAAGCGGAATGACCGTGTCCCGCAAGGCGGCGTTCGCGAGCTTCAGGGAAGGCGACAAATCAAAACGCGGCCGCCACCCGATTTGTTCGGACGCCTGGCATGAAGCTTTATCCGTTCAAGGCAGCTATTGCGGCACGACGAGAGCTTGTTAGTGTGCGCGCGGCTTCGATTCGCTCACGCGCGTGAATTCAGTCTCATCGGGAGCTAAGGCATGACCGACATCATCATCGCTGGCGAGACCTTCAACGTTTTAATCGAGGGCGACGAGAGCAAAGAGGGCTTGATGCTCTCTAACCCGATGGGCACCAATCTTCACCTCTGGGACCGTCAAATTCCCGCTTTGGCCGAACATTTCCGGGTCGTGCGCTACGATTCGCGCGGGCACGGCGCAAGCGTGGCCGATCAGGGACCCTATTCCGTCGAAGGCCTTGGCCGCGACGCGCTCGCGATCATGGATGCGCTCGGCATCGAAAGAGTGCATTGGCTGGGCCTTTCGATGGGCAGCGTCGTCGGACTATGGCTCCTCGTCCATGCGCCTGAGCGGATCGGCCGGGCGGTGCTTGCCAGTGCGGCGGCGCATATGCCCGGTCCCGATCTGTGGAACAACCGCATTCGATCGGCTCGGGATACCGGCATGAATGGCGTCGCCGCGGCGGCCGCCGAGCGTTGGTTCACAAAGACTTTCCGCGACGCCAATCCGGAAAAAGTGGAAGCCGTGATGGAGATGGTCCGGACGACGCCGCTGCACGGCTATTTGGCCGCATGCGCCGCTGGACGCGACATGGATCAGCGCGAAGCCATTCGAAGCATACGAAACAAGGTTCTGGTCATCGCCGGGCGGCACGATCTATCGACGCCGCCAGGGATGGGCGCGTTGGTCGCCAGTTCCATCGAAGGCGCCAAATTCGTCACGCTGGAAGCCTCGCATATGTCGAATATCGAGGATGAAGCAAATTTCACCAAGGCGGCGGTCGATTTCCTGACCGCTCCTGAAACCGCTGCGGCCAGGCCCCGTCTCCGCCCAAGGGCTCCGGCAAAAAAGGCGGCGGCGAAGAAAGCGCCCGCAAGGAAGACGGCCGCGAAAAAGGCTCCGGCGAAGAAAGCGGCGGGGAAAAAAACACCCCCCAAGAAACTCAAAACGAAGGCGCCAACGAAAAAGGCGAGCGCAAAAAAGCCAACCGCGAGGACGGTCCAAAAAAAACGGGCCGGCACGAAAACGGGCGTGAAAAAAAAGACGCCAGGCAGGAGAAAAAGCTGAATAAATGTCCGTTCCGGCCCGCCTCACACTGTTCCGTATTTGCGGTGGGCATAGCTGAGGTTGCCGCCTTCCGGACCAAAGTTAACCGCTTCGACGGCGCCGATCATGACAAGATGCGTCACGACACTCTTTGCCTCGACAAGACGGCAGTCGAACGCGGCGGCCGCGCGTCTGAGCACTGGAGCGCCGGTGACGAGCTTCGTCCATTCGCCACTCTTAAATCGTTGCCCGAGATGGTGACCGGCACGGCCGGCGAAAATATCCGCCAGCGCCTCGTGCGAGGGGGCAAGGGTATTGATGCAAAATACGCCGTTCTCGATCATCCTTGTTGCCGATGGCGAGGTTTTGTCGATGCAAAACAACATCATCGGGGGTTCGTCGGTGATCGAGGCGACGGAGGTCGCGGTAATTCCGGCAAGACCCCCCGGCCCATCGGTCGCAACTATATGAACGGCGGCCGCGACACGGCTCATCGCGTCGCGAAACCGCGCCGGATCGATGCCCTGACCTGGCACGGCGCCTATTTCCATGCGTCCGTTGTTGGGTTTGGCCATGTCGTCGCCAGGGTCCTTGTTCATCGCACCTATCTATATGTCAAGGACCGGCGTGCGATGATTCGTTTCCCTGTCAGCAAACACAGCCGCATAAAAAAAGTATCCGCCAGCCACACGAGCCCCAAGCCATAGCCATTCATCGCGGCGGTAAGCCAAGCCTTCCTATCGCCCGCGAAGGAGCCTTCGATGCAAGCGCCCTCTCAACTACCTGCACCGATCGACGACGGCGCATGCGCACATCTTCCGGGACTCGCGGTGCCATCGCATTTGCTGCCATCAACCGCCGGGCGCCTGATCGATCTTAGCAAGCGCGTCGCGGCACGAACGGTCGTCTATTGTTATTCGATGACGGGCGTACCGGGAGCGCCATTGCCGGAGGGATGGGACCTGATCCCGGGAGCGCGAGGCTGCACACCGCAAGCTTGCGCCTTTCGCGATCATTACCAGGAACTCGTCACGTTTGAGGCGGAATTATTCGGCCTGAGCACTCAAACCACTGGTTATCAGCGCGAAATGGCCGAACGCTTGCGTCTGCCCTTCGAAATGCTGAGCGATGCCAAGCTCACCTTTGCGCACGCTCTGAAGCTTCCCACGTTCGAGGCCGGGGGAATGCGGCTTATCAAGCGGCTAACCTTGATTATCCGGGGAGGCCGAATCGAAACCGTGTTTTACCCCGTCTTTCCGTCAAACGAGAGCGCCGCGCGAGTCATCGGGTGGCTTGAGCGGCACCCGTTGGAGCCGCGGCCATATTGAGATGGATGAACAGGGCTGCCTAGGAAAGCTTCTATCCCAAATTGGCGAGGCCGGGAAAGCTCTGCAACAGCCAGGCCGAAAAATCCTGAATCGATCCCGTCAAAAAGGCTATTCCCGTTGCCACGAGAAGAACGCCAATGACGCGCTCGATCGCGCCAAAATAGGGACGGCAACGCTTGATAACGCGGACAAAAGGTTCAATTGCCAGCGCCGCCAACAAAAACGGCAGGCCGAGCCCGGCCGAATAGGAGGCCAGCAGCGCGATACCCTTGCCGACTGTCTCCTCCGACGCGGCGACCGCGAGAATCGCCGCGAGAATGGGGCCAATGCAAGGAGTCCAGCCGAAGCCGAAGGCCAGCCCCATGATGTAGGCGCCCCAAATTCCGGCCGGCTTTTGCACGTCAACCCGGGCCTCGCGATAAAAAAGAGCGAACCGGAAAACGCCCAAAAAATGCAAGCCCATCACGACGATCGCGACCCCGGCGAGGAGCGAAAGCGTTGAGAAATATTCGTGCAGCACCTGGCCGAACGCCGAGGCTGTCGCGCCGAGGCCAACGAAAACAGTGGAAAAACCAAAGACGAAAAACACCGCCGCGAGTAGAATGCCGTGCCGCGCGCGGGCTTCGCGGCGGGTGGCGACCGCCTCGATCGTCGTTCCGGCAATAAACGTAAGATAGGGTGGAACCAGCGGCAGCACACAGGGGCTCAAGAATGATAGAAGACCTGCAAGCGCGGCGGCGGGAAGCGTGACATCATGTGTCATCCGCCCTTCTAGCTTGTTCTGGGATGAGGGAAAAGCGCCAAAGCCTCGCGGAAGCACGGGCAATTCGGCAGGTTTCGTAAAATTAACGTGAGACCTTATAGTTTGC
>JBATYB010000148.1:0-2781 GCA_049673825.1 Methylocella sp.
ATTCCGGAATCCTTGCGCGCTTTCGCGATGCGGCGCGGCGCCGAGCTCGCCGGCCTCGGCCTGATCGGCGCGACGGCGGGGCTTGCCTTGGCTTTGGCGTCCTGGTCGGTCCAGGACCCGAGCTTCAATCATGCGGCCTCGGGACCGGTGCACAATCTCCTTGGCGCGCCGGGGGCCGTTGCCGCCGACCTCGTCATGCAAATGCTAGGCCTTTCGGCGATCGCGTTTCTTACTCCGGCGAGCTTTTGGGGATGGCGGCTCATCGCCGCCCGGCGCCTCGAACGGGTAAAGACCCGGCTGGCGCTATGGCTCGCCGGCGGAGTGTTGTCGGCGGGGATCGCCTCATTGCTGCCGGTCACCGCCCGCTGGCCCTTGCCGACGGGCCTCGGAGGGGTGGTGGGCGATGCGATTCTCGCGGTTCCTAGCCGCATGCTCGCCGGGCATCGCTCCGGAATGCTTTTATTTGCCGCCATCCTGGCCGGCGGCGCGATCCTCTGCCTGTCGGCCTCCATAAGCCTGCGCGAGTACGCTTCGACGAATTCGGGCGAGGAGGAGGAAGACCCTTTGCCGGGCCACCGTGACGCGCCGGTGCCGGAGGATCAGGACGCCGCCGGCGAGCCCGGCTTCGCGCTCGTTTTGCTCGGCGCCATCATTCATGCGGGTCTCAGCCTAAAGGCGGCGTTGGCACGTCAAATCGCGCGCCGGCGTGCGCCGCCACTGCCCGCGTGGCCCACCGCGGCGCGGCGGCTCGAAGGCTTCGAGCGGCCGCTCGATCTCGCCACGGAGCCGCTGCACTGGCCACAATCCGAGCCGGGGGAGTCCGAGTTCGACGCCAGCGCCTATGCCCCGCCCGCCGCCCGCGCGGCAAGCGGAAGGACACCTCCGCGGCAAAACCAGGACCCGGATCGCGACATCTACGCGCCGCGCCGCGTCATCGCTCCGGCAGCCGCCGCGGTTAGGCCCGGATCGCGCGCGCTCAGGGAGGTGCAGCCCTCGTTGCTCGACCGGCTGGCGCGGCACGACTATGTCTTGCCGCCGCTGCACATCCTCGGCGAGCCAAGGAAGCCAGCCGCGACCAAAGTCTCCGAGGACGCGCTCGGCCAGAACGCCAGACTGCTTGAAGGTGTCCTCGATGACTTCGGCGTCAAGGGCGAGATCATTCATGTGCGGCCAGGTCCGGTGGTGACGCTTTACGAGCTGGAGCCGGCGCCCGGCATCAAATCCTCGCGGGTAATCGGTCTTGCCGACGACATCGCGCGTTCGATGTCGGCCCTCTCGGCCCGCGTCGCCGTGGTTCAGGGGCGCAACGCCATCGGCATCGAATTGCCGAACCAGCGGCGCGAGACCGTCTATCTGCGCGAATTGCTCGGGTCCCAGGAGTTCGAGAAAACCAAACACCGGCTGGCGATCGCGCTCGGCAAGACTATCGGCGGCGAGCCAATCATCGTCGATCTGGCAAGAATGCCGCATCTTCTCGTCGCGGGCACGACGGGATCGGGGAAGTCGGTTGCCATCAACACGATGATCTTGTCGTTGCTCTACCGGCTGAAGCCGCGGGAATGCCGCCTCATCATGGTCGATCCGAAAATGCTCGAATTGTCGGTCTATGACGGGATTCCGCATTTGCTGACGCCAGTCGTCACCGACCCAAAGAAGGCGGTCGTCGCGCTCAAATGGGCGGTTCGCGAAATGGAGGAGCGCTACAAGAACATGTCGAAGCTCGGCGTCCGCAACATCGACGGGTTTAACGCCCGCGTCGCGGAGGCGGCAGCCAACGGCGAGACCCTCATGCGGACGGTCCAGACCGGCTACGATCGCGAGACCGGCGAAGCGATCTACGAGCACGAGGCGATGCAGCTTTCGGTCCTGCCTTTCATCGTGGTGATCGTCGATGAGATGGCCGATCTGATGATGGTCGCCGGCAAGGACATCGAAGGCGCGATCCAGCGGCTTGCCCAGATGGCGCGCGCGGCGGGCATTCACCTCATCATGGCGACGCAGCGCCCGTCCGTCGATGTCATCACCGGGACGATCAAGGCGAATTTTCCAACCCGCATTTCGTTTCAGGTCACCTCCAAGATCGACAGCCGCACAATTTTGGGCGAGCAAGGCGCCGAGCAGCTTCTTGGGTCAGGCGACATGCTGTACATGGCGGGGGGCGGGCGCGTTTCGCGCGTGCATGGGCCTTTCGTCATCGACAGCGAGGTCGAAAGGATCGTCGCGCATCTGAAGACACAAGGGCAGCCCGAATATCTCGACGCGATCACCGAGGACGCCGACGGGGACGGCGAGGACGGCGACGAGCCGGCGCCGGGCAGCATGGATGCCGAGGAAGCGGGCGATCTCTACGACCGCGCCGTCAATATCGTTCTGCGCGACAAGAAATGCTCGACGAGCTACATCCAGCGCCGCCTGTCGGTCGGTTACAATAAAGCGGCTTCCCTCGTCGAGCGGATGGAGCAGGAAGGCGTGGTCGGAGCGCCCAATCATTCGGGAAAGCGCGCGATTTTGGTTGGCGGCGGCATCGACCGTGGCGCGTTCGATGTTGCGGCCGATGGATGATTTGGCGCGCTCGCGGCGGCTGCCGCCGTATATGGCCGGCCGCTGCCTGTTTCAGGCGTTTTGGACGCTTGGCCTTGCTCGCGGGCTCACATTCGCGCCTGGAGGTGGCCCATCGTAATTGAAGGGACTTCGGAATAACGGCATGTTTTGCCATCAAAGACTATAAAACTTGTGGATATTTGCGAGCCGGCTCAATATTATGGCAGGCGGGCACGTGCC
>JBATYB010000149.1:0-2346 GCA_049673825.1 Methylocella sp.
GAAAATCCGGCTCTATTGCACCGACGATGAGCAGCCTTGCGACGGCGCTTTGCCGGCCGGGCGGCCTTCCATCGGCAAGGATCAGACTTATCGCATCGAGCAAAACAATAGCCGCCAACGTCACTGGGTTGCCCGCTTCAAGCGCAGATGTGTCGTTGTCATGCGTTCCCTGCTCATGTTGGACCTCGCCATGCGCCTCTTCGCCACGTTTCACGTCAACGGAAACGACGCGCGGTTGCTGGAAAGGGCATTAGCTATGATTGGTTAACACTCTCGAAAAATTACCGCCGGTCGCGCCGGCGGTAATTTGGATGATGATAATGATGATGATGTCGATGATCGTCGCCGTGGACATGTGCCGTCTCCTCCCCGAGAGACTGACGGATCGAGCGAAATGGTTGCCCCGCGGGTCTTTGTTATGGTTCCTTCGCAGCCCAGAAATCCTGATATGCGGGACAGCTCGCCGTTTGTTGCACGACTATTTTCCCGGCGGCGCGTGGCGCGCCGGCCGGTTTCATGCCGCGATCACATGCGGATAACTGCAAACTTTCCGCAAGGACCGCCTGCTCCGTCAGGCTTTTTTGATCAAGGCATTTTTGATAAGGCCGACCACCGCCGTGACGATAGCGCCAGTGATGCCGCCGCCCGCCAATTGCCCGGCCAGCACACCAATATCGAAGCCGCCCGCGCCGCTCGCCGCGCTGCCCAGGGCAGGTATAAGCCCCGACAGGATTGAACCGCCAATGCCGCCGCCGGCGGCGCCGGCGATGGTATTGCCGAGGGGGCCGAGGTTGATATTTTTCAAAAGGCCACCAGCCGCGTTTCCGCCGACCGCGCCGGCGATAAGTTGGATAATGAGGTTAACGATCGTTCCGGACATTTTCGTTTCCCCGTTTTTGGCCCTCCGGATCGAACGATGACGGACCGTGAGTGCCGTATTTTGGTTGCGTACAGTAACCAGTTGACCGGTCATGAACATATTCCGCTCAACGCGGTTTGTGGCCTCAGTCAACCCCGAGACCCTAACGCGGTGCAATAATATGATCAAGCCAGATGAGTGCTGGGCGGCCGCATTTATGCCGCATGACGAACGGCGGGGGCTGGAGCGGTGTTGCCCCGCGCGTGAGGAAAAGGTTCAAGCTTGCCGCCCGTACCGACGCCTTGTTGTCTTTATTTTGTTGTCGCCCGTTGGGAGTCGAGGCCCGCCATCCCGGCCTCCGGGATCACGCTGGCTTTGGGATATTTGTTTTCGGCGCGTTCGCCATCCCCCTTCGGCGCGCCCGCCGTGGCTGATCAAAGGCGTGGCGGGCCAATTCTGGCGGATGAACGAGACGAGGCAAGACTGGAACCCAACGCCTTGCGGCCCCACCGCCCGGCCGCCGGACCCGGCCAGGCCCCATCCGCGCTGCGCGCCAAGTTTTTTCAGGCCCCGTCCGATCGTGCCCGCCGCGATCCCCGTGATCCGCGATGCCGCCATAACCGGCCGCCTTGGCGTCCGCCGCCGCGAAAAGCCGTCGCCGCCGTTCATCGAGACGCGGCGCCATCGCCGCGCCGCGCGCGCCAAGACCCTTCGGCGATCATCCCGGCAAGTTGCGCTACTTCACTGCGATCAAAATACCTCCCCTCCAACCCGATTTATCTCTTCCCCGATGCACCCTTAAGAATTGCTGGGGGTGGCCCGCGGAGCCCGCGCGAGCGCCGCGGCGCGCCGGTCGATGGCGTGGCCAGACTTTTCGCGGCCCTACTCGGGCTTGCGGAATAAGGCCCTGCCCACGAGCCCTGCCACCACGGCGCCGGAAACCGGGGCCAGCCAAAACAACCAAAGCTGATCGACATAGGCTTTGCCCGCGAAGATCGCCGGGCCGGTGCTGCGCGCCGGATTGACCGAGGCGTTGGTGACCGGAATGGCAACGAGGACGATGAGGGTCAAGGTGAGCCCGATCGCGAGCGGCGCGAAGCCCGCCGGCGCCCCCGCCGACGTCGCCCCCAGAACGACCAGCATAAAAAAGAAAGTCAGAACGACTTCCGCGATGGCGCAGGAAACAAGATTGTAATGACCGGGGCTCAAATCTCCGAAGCCGTTCGAGGCGAAACCGCCAAGAACAAAATCCGGTTGGCCTTCCGCCACGACTTTGAGCACCGCCGCGGCGGCGATCGCCCCGGCAACCTGGAACACGATATAGGGAACGACATCGCTGAAAGGAATCCGCCCTCCGGTCCATGCGCCGATCGTGAGTGCCGGGTTGAAATAAGCACCGGAAATATGCCCGACCGCATAGGCCATCGTCACCACGGTGAGGCCGAAGGCGAGCGCGACGCCGAGAAAACCGATCCCCAGTTGAGGAT
>JBATYB010000150.1:0-2881 GCA_049673825.1 Methylocella sp.
GATTAGGGGGCAAGGAACGGCCGGACTTCCAACTTAAGAAACCGGCCCCGGTGGTCCCGCCGGCGGGGTCCAATTCACTCTCGATAGAAAGCAACGAGACAAATGAGAGCAAGCGCGCTCGCGCACAGCGCCTTGCGCGCCGCCCGCCACGGCGCTGGTGGAAACGATTGGGTGCTCACGAATCTTCGTAATGATTGGCAATGACGGCAAGGAAGATCGCGCCAAAACGCGCGGCCTTGGCCGGTCCGACGCCGGAAACAAGCAGCAAATCCTCGCCGGTTTTGGGACGCACCCGGGCCATCTCGATCAAGACGCTGTCATGGAATATGACGAAGGCGGGTTGCTTTTGGTCTCTCGCGATTTCGAGGCGTTTGGCCTTGAGCGCGGCGAGCAGACTGTTTTGCCGGGCCGTCAGCGGCGCTGTCTCGATCCCCCGCTTGACCGGCTCGAAAGCCGCGCGCGGAAATACCGGATCCTTCGCCTGCGCAACCTCGATCTCGTCCAAGCTCCGCCGCACGCCGGCCTTGCGCCCGCTCGACAAAGTGATGTCGCCACGCAGCGTCAAAGGCGCCTCGCCCGAGAGCACCGCACGTCCCGCCCCGGTGATAATCCAACGATCGCGATCTTCCGGGTCTTGAGCGATCAGATCCGCCGCGTGAAGCTGGTAAAAAATGCTGCGCCATTCGGCCGGATTGAACTCCTTGCCGACGCCGAATGTCGGCAGGCGATCGTGGCTATGCCGCCGGATTGCATCGCTCGCTTGCCCAACGAGGAGATTGGCAAGGTGGCCTGGAAAAAACCGCCCAAAAGTGCGGTGAATGGCGGACATCATTTTTTGCGCCGGAATCGCGCCATTGAAGAGCGGCCATTTCCCATCGCAAATATCGCAATTGCCGCAAGGCTTCGAGACCTCCCCGAAAGCGGCGAGCAATGTCTGGCGGCGGCAACGCGGCGTTTCGCATAAGGCAATCAAGGCGTTGAGCTTTCGCTTTTCCATCAGCTTGCGATCTTGTGGCGCCACGCTGTCGAATATTTGACGCTCGCGTAGCCTGATGTCGCCGTCGCTGAACAAGGTCAGCGTTTCGGCCGGCAGACCGTCGCGGCCGGCGCGGCCGATTTCTTGATAATAGGCCTCGATGCTTTGCGGTAAATCGGCGTGGCAGACGAAGCGGACATTGGGCTTGTCGATCCCCATGCCGAAGGCGATCGTCGCGACAATGACGGTTCCGTCGTTGTGGAGAAATTCGTCCTGGCGCGCCGATCTTAATCCCGCTTCGATTCCGGCATGGTAGGCGAGCGCCAAAATGCCTTTCCCGCTCAGGGTTTCCGCAAGCTTCTCGACGCCCTTGCGCGAGCCGCAATAGACGATGCCGCTTTGACGTTTGTGACGCGCGATCATCGTCTCGACTTGCCGCGTGGCGTCGGCCTTGCGCCGCATGGCGAGATGGATGTTCGGCCGGTCGAAGGACCGGACGAAAACGCGCGGCTGGGCGGAAAACAACTTGCGGACGATGTCCGCGCGGGTTGGCGCGTCGGCGGTGGCCGTCACCGCGATGACTTGAAGATTGCCGATCGCTTGCGCCGCCCGCGCGAGGCCGAGATATTCGGGCCGGAAATCGTGCCCCCATTGCGAGACGCAATGGGCCTCGTCGATGGCGAAGACGTTGGCGCCCGCCTCGCGAAGAAGGGCAGGCGTATCCGGACGCACGAGGCGCTCCGGCGCGACGTAGACGAGGCGATAGCGTTTGCGCCGCAGGCCCGCCTCGATTGCCGCATTGTCTTCGCCGCTGTTCGAAGAGTTCAGTGCGGCGGCGGCAATTCCACGGGCCTGCAATTGCTGCACCTGATCGCGCATCAAGGCGATCAGCGGCGAAACGACGATGGTGAGCCCCTTGCGCACGATCGCGGGCAATTGATAGCCAAGCGATTTGCCCGATCCTGTCGGCATGACCGCGAGAATATTTTCCCCCGCGAACACGGCTTCGAGAATTTCCTGCTGGCCTGGCCGAAAGCCGGCAAAGCCGAAAACGCGTTCCAGCGCCTCTCTCGCCTCGTTCATTTGCCCGTTCACGGCGTCACCGTTGCAAAAGTCCTCGCGACCATGTTTTATCCAATCGCGGCCAAGCTTTCCAGCAGACATTGCGGGTGGCGCGGGCGCCTGCGGTTCGCGCCGCTCACGACGAAGCCTTCGCCATAAGCGACCGGATCTCTTCTTTCAGTTTGGCCGCGTGGGCTTCCGTCAACTCGCCGCGCGGTGTCTCGATGGTCAGGTCGGCGAGGATACGCCCCGGCGCCGCCGACAAAACGATGATCCGGTCGGCGAGCGAGATCGCCTCCGCGACGTTATGGGTAACGATGAGGGTGGTCGCCTTGCGCTTCAGGACGAGCGCCAAAAGCTCCTCGCGCAGCTGTGCCGCGAGGGCGGTATCGAGTGAGACGAAGGGCTCGTCGAGGAGGAGAAGATCGGGCTTGACCGCGAACGCGCGTGCGATCGCGACACGCCGGGCGAGGCCGAGCGACAATTCTCCTGGAAAATGATCGAGATGCTTCGAAAGACGCAGCGCCGCGACGATCTCGGCGAGATCGTTCTCGCTTGACGACCCACAAAGACGCAGGTTCTGCGCGACGCTGCGCCATGGCAACAGCCGGGGCTCCTGGAAAACCATCCCGATCCTGTGCGGCGAAGGCAAGGCGATCCGGCCCTCGAAATCGGAGTCGAGCCCCGATATAACTCGCAAAAGCATTGTCTTGCCGCAGCCGGACGGCCCCAGCAGGGCGCAGATTTCTCCCTTTCGCAAGCTGAAGGCCACATCATGCAGGACCACGCGCGTTTGCCCCGAAGCGGTCCGGAGCGTCTTGCGTGCGACGGAAACTTCAAGCT
>JBATYB010000151.1:0-3228 GCA_049673825.1 Methylocella sp.
CATCGTGCTCGTGCATGGCCTCGCGGGCTCCGAGACGAGCAGGACTGTGGTGGCGAGCATGCGGCATCTGGTCGGCCAAGGCTGGCCGGTCTTGCGCCTAAACCTACGCGGAGCCCTCCCGTCGTGCCCGACCGCCGCCGGGCACTACCATGCCGGGCGGACCGAGGATCTGGCGGAGGCCCTGCGCGGACTGCCGGCCGATCATACCCGGCATGGGAACGTCCTGCTCGGCCATTCGCTAGGCGGCAATCTCGTGCTGAAATTCATGGGCGAAGGCGGCCACGGCCTGCCGGTGCTGGCCGCTGTCGCGGTGTCCACCCCGATTGACCTCGCCGCGACCTGTGCCCGGATGATGGCCAGGCGCAACTTCGTCTATCACCGCTACATGCTCGATGCGATGAAACGCGAGGCGCTGGCGCCGGGCGCGGCGGTGAGCGCCACCGAGCGCGCCGCCATCGCCGCTGCCAAGACCGTCTATGAATTCGACGACCGCTTCATCGCGCCGCGCTTCGGCTACCGGAATGCCCAGGATTATTACGAAAGCAATGCCGCCAAGCATTTTCTCGCCGGCATCGCGCGGCCGACGCTGGTCCTGCACGCGCTGGACGACCCTTGGATTCCGGCGGCATGCTACACCGCGATCGATTGGTCGCGCCTGCTGGCGATCGAGGCGGTGCTGACCCCACGCGGCGGGCATCTAGGCTTCCACGGCCGTGGCAGCTGCGTTCCTTGGCATGATCGGGTGACGGCGTGGTGGCTCGCGCGAAGGTTTCGGCCTGGACCAACTGAGAGGAGACCGGGCAAGTCTTCACCAAGCTGAAGCGCCTCCCGCGAAACACCGCTGAACGGCCCCTCGAGGCGACCTTGAAACACATTGGCGTCGTGCTCAATTGGTTCTTACCGCACGAATGCAAAGCCTATCCCGCAAACGCCGAATACGGCTCTACCTATTCGTCACGCCTTAACGGTTGCCGGGCGCGGCGAAGAACGCGACAGGCCTTTGGGCTTCCTCAAGGTCAAGGCCTAGGTGCCGTGCAAACTTTTGGGAAAGGCTCCCATATGAACGAGTTCCAGCCGTACCTTTGCCATTGTTACTTTCTAATAGAGTTTAAATTGAGTTTGGTTAACTTTAGGCACTTCGCTCTACCCGCCGGTGCCATGGTGGAACTCATCCCGCGTTTACGCGTTTAAGGCTTTATCCTGGTCAGAAAAAGGTCTTCACGCCCTTGGATCATCTTGAACTCTTGTACAAACCTGCCTCGATCGTTGCCGGCAGTTCGAGCGGAAGCCTCGACGGTAGACTTGTGATTGTGTCGAATCGCGTGCCTTTGCCCGAGTGTTTGGCAACTCCCGCGGCGGGAGGCCTTGCCGTTGCGCTTGAAGCAGCGCTCAAGACACGCGGCGGACTTTGGTTCGGCTGGTCAGGGGAAGCTTGCAAGGAAAGCGAACCCGTTCCGAAATTTAGCACAAAAGGACCGATCACCTTCGCGGTGTCCGACCTTGCGCGGCGCGATATCGAGCAATATTATCATGGCTTCGCCAACCGGGTGCTGTGGCCGGTCTGTCATTATCGTCTCGATCTCGCCGATCTGTCGGAATGCAACGCCGCGGCCTATTTCCGGGTGAACGAGCAATTCGCCGGGCAGCTCCACAAGATGCTGCGCCGGGACGACATCATTTGGGTGCATGACTATCATCTTATTCCCATGGCGGGATTCCTGCGCGCGCTCGGCTGGGTCAACCGGATTGGCTTTTTCATGCATATTCCCTGGCCGGGGCCGGAAGTCGCCAGCGCCTTGCCCACCTATCAGCGAATCCTGCGCTCTTTCGGGGCCTATGATGTCGTTGGTTTTCAGACCGAGAGCGACGCCGGTAATTTCCGCGACTGCTTCGTGAGCGCCAATGCGGGCCGGGTCGCCGGCGGCGATTGGTGCGAGATCGACGGCCGCCGGACGCAGGTCAGCGCGTTTCCCATCGGCATCGACACCGAAGCCTTCGCCAAGGAAGCACGCGCCGCCGAAAAGAACATTACCGTTAAACGCACGCTCGCGAGCCTCGAAGGCCGGGACCTCATCATTGGCGTGGACCGGCTCGACTATTCAAAAGGCTTGAAACAGCGAATCGAAGCGTTTTGCACCTTCCTCGAACATTCGCCACGGGCGGAGCGGGCGCGGGTGACGATGTTGCAGATCGCCCCCAAGTCGCGCTCGGAAGTTCCCGAATATGCCCACTTGCAGCGCGAATTGGCGGAGGAAGCCGGCCGCGTCAATGGCAAATTCGGCGCTGTCGATTGGACTCCGCTGCGCTATATCAACAAGCCTATGAGCCGCTCGGCCCTGGCCGGGCTTTATCGCATCGCGCGGGTCGGCCTCGTGACGCCTTTGCGCGACGGAATGAATCTCGTGGCAAAGGAATATGTGGCGGCGCAAGCACCGGATAACCCTGGCGTGCTCGTCTTGTCGCAATTCGCCGGCGCCGCCCATGAACTAAAAAGCGCCCTGATCGTCAACCCCTACGATATCGAAGCGACCGCTAGCGCCATCGCGCGCGCCTTGGCGATGCCGCTCGAAGAACGCAAGGACCGTTGGAGCGCCATGATGACGGTGCTTCGCGCGAACAGCATCCACGATTGGACAGCCCGCTTCCTTCAGGCTCTGGGCAATGAACACGAAGGCAAGGAGATCGACAGCCCGCTGACGGGAGGCGCCCGTCCGCCGGCCGCCGCCGGCCAAATCCGGACCTCGCCGGACCGCGCCCGCCTGGACGGTCTGGCGGAGCTCTGCGATCTTGCCGGGGTGGCGGTGCCGGGCGCTTATTTTTTAACCAAATCCTAGCTGACGGCGGCCGCAACAAGAAAAGGCATAATGCACTTAAACATAATAAGCAGAGTCTCGCATTGATCGCGGCACGGGCGCTTTCGCTGTCCACCAGTCTTGCCAAGCCTATCTCGAAAACGCAGAATACGGTTCTACGTAGTTTCATCACGCCTTAATGGTTGCCGGGCGCGGCGAAGAACGCGACAGCTCTTCGGGCTTCGTCAAGGGCGAGGTTCCGTGCAAACTTTTGAGAAATGCTCACATATGAACGAGTTCCAGCCGTAACTTTGCCATTCTTATTTTCTAATAGAGCTTAAATTGAGTTTGGTTAACTTTAGGCACTTCGCTCTACCCGCCTGGGCCATGGCGGAACTCATCCCGCCTTTGTGCGTTTACAGCTTCAGCTTTTTCA
>JBATYB010000152.1:0-1911 GCA_049673825.1 Methylocella sp.
CCCCTATCGGTTGCCAACCTCTTGGATCAAAACATGGTTAATCAGGTCTTAACCCTAGCGAAGCTGGCGGTCCCCGGCTGGCCGCCCGCTACCGGCCGGCCGGCCAATGTGGCAAACCTTCCGCCTTGAACCTGGCGCTCCGCAAACCCATGACCCTGCCGGAATTCCTCGAATGGGAATTGCGCCAGGAGTTCCGTTACGAGTTCGACGGTTTCCGGCCCGTCGCCATGACCGGCGGGACCCGCGCTCACGCCACCATCCAACGTAATCTCGCCGTCTCTCTCACCGGCAGATTACGCGGGACGCCCTGCAATTTCCTTGGAAGCGATCTGAAAATCGAAGCCGCCGGCCGAATCCGTTATCCTGACGGCTTCGTCGTCTGCTCCCGCGGCCCAAACGCGAGCACGATTGTCACCGATGCCATTGTCGTCTTCGAAATCCTCGGCCCAAGCACATCGAGCACCGATCGCATCGAAAAACACGAGGAATACCGCGCCACGCCCTCGATCCGGCGCTACGTCATCCTCGAACAGGACCGAATCGCCGCGACCGTCTTCGCCCGCGCCGGCGGCGACTGGATCGGCCGCGTTTTTCTCGACGGCGCTATCCTCGCCATGCCTGAAATCGGCATCGATGTTCTCTTGGCCGAATTCTACGACGGCCTCGTCCTCGACAAACCGGACGAAGCCAACGACGCCGCGCCGCCGAGTGGTTGAACCCAAGCACCGGCGGCCGCGGCGGCCGCCAAAGTCAGGTGCCAATATTCATCGTTCAATATTCGTCGCCAATGTGTCATCCAAAGCCGGTATTGCAACATACCCGCCTCAAGCCGCGGGCGGGCGGATCGCAAACTTTGACCTGCGGAGCCTTTTTGATGACATTATCCTGGGACACGAGATATAGCTCCTTCGCCGAGGATGTGGGGCTCGCCTCTCTGGATAACGCAACCGATTCTCCTCGCCGTTGCCAAGTTTCGCGTTACTCTGGCTCCATTAGGTTCAAATAGTTCAGGGAAAGCATTTCTTAAGGTAAAGCCCGACTTAAGGTACAACCCGGTGCCAAATTCTTGCGTTGTTTGTTGCGTGCGGTCGGACCGAGATCGATGTGTCTGTTTTCGTTAAGGGTCGGGGTCCGGGTTTGGGGATTCCGCCGCCCGGCGAGGGGGGCGGCGCTATTTCTGTTCGCGAGCGCGATGCTTGCCGCTTGCACGGTTCCCCCGCCGGTGGGGTCCAATGAGCCGCCGGACGCGGTGGACCGGATTCGCGCCGTCGACTTGCAGCCGCGGTTTCCTCGATCCTCGCCCACCGCCGACACGGGAACGGCGGGAAATAGGCCCCAGCTGTATTACGGGAGCTCGGGCGGGCAAGCCATGGGCCCGGCGGCGGCCTCGCCCGACCCGGCCCCTGGGGCGACCCCGGCCCCTGGCGGCGGCGTCACTTTAAATTTCGAGGATAGCCCGGTGAGCGCCGTGGCGAAGGTCATCTTGGGCGACATTCTGGGGGTGGGTTATTCGATCGATCCGCGCGTGCAAGGAACCGTCAGCCTTTCCACGGGGCGTCCGATTCCAAAATCGCAGGTGTTGTTCGTCCTGGAGAGCGCCTTGCACACGAGCAATGCGGTATTGGTCCACGATGCCGGGGGCTACCATATCGTTCCGTCGGACGACGCCGTCGGCAGCGGCGCCGTCGATCGCGCGGGGGAGGGCCGCAGTCCGGAGCCTGGTTATGGAATCTCGGTGGTTCCCTTGCAGCATGTCTCGGTGCAAACGATCGCGAAACTCTTGGAAAGCTTCGCGGCAAGACCCGGTTCGATCCGGGCCGATCCAACGAAAAATCTGCTCCTCGTCGTCGGCAACGGAACCGAGCGCCGCACCGCCGTCGACACCATCCTCAGCTTCGACCAGGATTGGAT
>JBATYB010000153.1:0-5763 GCA_049673825.1 Methylocella sp.
CGGCGAGCTTCGACCCGACCCCTGGCGCCCGGGCAAGGGCCGCGTTATCCTGGCAAGCAATCGCGGAAGCCAGCTCGGCAACATCGAGAACGGTTTGAATCGCGAGAGCCACCTTGGCGCCCACACCTTGCACCGACTGGAGCAAGCAAAACCAGTCGCGTTCGGTCTCCGAAACGAAGCCGAACAGTTTTATCGAATCCTCGCGCATTTGCGTTTCGATCGCGAGCGCCGCCACCTCGCCGGGCCGCGGCAGCTTTTGCAGCGTCCGCCCGGAACAATGCACGATGTAGCCGACTCCATGCACGTCGAGGATCACGAAATCCTCGCCATGGGAATCGACGATGCCTTTGAGCTTGCCGATCATTTTGACCGAATAGTTTATTTCGCGGGACGGCGTGGCTATAGCGAGCTGTTGGCGGTCAACCAACACTTATCAAATGACCTGTTCGTCCCGGATTGCATTTGTCGCTAATGCCCGGCGGCGGATTCCGGATTGCGCGCCCAATGCCGGACCCGCGCATGGGTAATCGCCGCGGCGAGAGCATCGGCCGCATCCGCGCCTCGCGCATCGCTTCCGGGCAGAAGGGTTTTTACCATCATCGCAATCTGGGCTTTTTCGGCATGGCCGGTGCCGGTCACGGTTTTCTTGATGAGATTGGCGGCATATTCCGCGACGGGAAGACCCGCGAGCGCTGGCACAACGAGCGCGATGCCCCGCGCTTGCCCGAGTTTTAGGGCCGATTGCGGGTCGCGATTGACAAAGGTTTCCTCGACCGCCGCTTCCATGGGCGCATATTCGGAAATGACGCCGGCCAAACCCTCGTGCAGCTCGCGGAGGCGGGTTGCGAGCGGCATTCGAGGGTTGGAACGAACACTGCCGCTCGCCACGTAGGCGAGCCGCGAGCCCAAAACCTCGACGATGCCCCAACCCATGTTCCGCAGGCCAGGATCGACGCCGATAATGCGAATCGCCGCTAGCTCCGTGGCCGGGCCTCTCCAGTCTCGCGGCGGGATGGAACTCCTCAGGGCAGGCTCACTCCAAAAGCATGCGCTTCAAAAGCTCGATCTCCTCCGACAATGACCCGTCCGTGGTCACGAGACCAGTAATCTTTCGCACGGCATGGAGGACGGTCGTGTGGTCGCGGCCGCCGAACCGCCGGCCAATCTCGGGAAGCGAGCGCGGCGTCAAGAGCTTGGACAGATACATGGCGATCTGGCGCGGGCGCACCACGCTCGCGGTTCGCCGCGCGGACAGAATATCGCCGCGGCTTACGTTGAAATGGCTCGCAATTAGTTTCTGGATGTCCTCAATCTTGACCTTTTTCGGGTCTGGAGCCCGCACCAGATCGCGAATGGCGAGCTCGGCGGTCGCTATCGTCATCGCCTCGCGCGTCAATGCCGCATGCGCGACCAGCCGATTGACGGCGCCGTCGAGATCGCGGCCATTCGTGCGGATGACGCTCGCGACATAGGCGACGACCGCGGCGGGAACCTCGAAAGTGTGATGCACTTGTCTTGCGGCGGCTATGCGCGCTTCGAGAATTTTGACCCGCAGCGCCTCGTCGAGGCCGCCGATTTCGATGCAAAGACCGCCGGCCAACCGCGACCGGACTCTTTCTTCGAGACTTTCGAGATCGCCCGGCGGCCGATCGGCCGCGATCACGATCTGCCGGCGGGAATCGATCAACGCATTCAGCGTATGACAGAACTCCTGCTGGATCGACTTGCCCTGAAGAAATTGAATGTCGTCGATCACCAGAACATCGATCGCCCGAAGACGTTCCTTGAAAGCGATCGCTGTCTGTGCCTTGAGGGCAGCGACGAAACCATACATGAATCGCTCCGCGGTGAGATAGATGACCCGCCGCCGGGCCTCGGCGGCGGCATGCGCGACGGCTTGGAGAAGATGGGTCTTCCCCAATCCGACGGAGGCATGGAGATAGAGCGGGTTGTATACCAGCGGGTCCGCCGGTCCCGCGCCGGCGATCCTTTGGGCCTCCGAGTGGGCGAGCTGATTGGACCCGCCGACGAGGAAATTTGCAAAAATTAAGCGCCGGTCCAACGGCGAACCAGTGAACCCTTCAGCCTCGCACGATCCTGAGCCCTCGGCGAAGGGCGCCAAAGCCGGTCGTTTCGAGGATGACGTTGTCGCGCCGCAAGGCCCCATCGGAAGGGAGGGTGCTAACGATGTTATGTTCGGCCCCCTTGCCGAACCCGCGCCGGCGCCCGCAACGAGATCGGGGAGGCCGCCAATGGCATAGGCGGTCGCCGGCCGTGTCGAGGAACGAACAGTGATCGACACCCGCTTGATCGCGGGAAATTCGCTGGCCAACGCCGGAAGAATCCTGTCCACGTAGTGCGACTGAATCCAGCTCTTCAGAAATTTTGTCGGCACCGAGAGGTAGACGTCCTGGTCCGAAAGCGCATCGAGCTCGAGGCACCCGAACCAGGATGAGAAAACTTCTTCCCCGAGTTCCGCGCGCAGCCGGCGGCGGATTCGCATCCACGCTTCGCCCTTGCCTGCGCCGCCGCGCGGGGAGGCCGTTTCGCCAAGGTCCCTTGGATCGGAAATTTGTCTGCGCAAATCCGGCATTTGTCTTCTCCCTCGGGACTCAAGGCAAGGCAACGGCGGCCGTTCAAATGCCGGCGCCAAAGATGTGATAATGAGCGTGAAAACGGGATGGCCGCGAGGGCTAATCGCGCGGGCGCCGGCGACGCGTTGAAGCCAAATAAGCCTTTCGACGGCGCTCGGCCAGGGCCCATCCGGCCGCGTGGGGAAGCTGAACATGCGTATTTCGCACAAAAGCCATCACGGTCATGACTCCCCCTTAGCTCCGCATTCCAGCCAGCGGAGCTTGTTTAGGTCAAATCGAAAGAAACCCTCGAATTCCGAACCGGCGCTGTGCGAGACCAACAAACCGGCGTCACATGGAACGTCTCGCCAGAGTATATCTCCTCTCGACGCATTGCAGTACCGTGCTTGTCTAAATTTTGCACAGGACAACACCTGCGCTTTTACACACCAGACCCACAAATTATGCAGAAAACACTTAGGAGGTCCGTCTCGAACTCTGGCGCAAGCCCGTTCCAAACGGGAGAAGACTTTAGCATGGGCGAGACGGTCCGCAAGCGCCGTTTAATGAATCCCAAGTGCCGTTTAACGAATAAGTGACGTTTTTCCTCATCAAATGCAAACGCGCATGATCCGGGGGAGCGCGTAACCGCCTGATTTCACGCGGGTCCACCGAAAGCAAAAAAGGGCTAGGAAACCGCTTGGGAAGGTTGCAAAAAAAAGTCCCGGGCGCGAGGCGCGGCGGCGGGATAACCCGCGTGGCCCGGGCCTGTCGCACGGCTTTTAGGACAAGCCTTTGGTTCGCATGGAAAATAGTTGAGCGATATTGCTCACTTTTATTTGCTTAACGCATTCACCCGCCGGCTGAGCCGCGAGACTTTTCGCGCGGCCGCCTTGGCATGCACGATTCCCTTTTGTGCCGCGCGCATGACCAATGGCTGGGCGGCACGCAGAGCGACGGCCGCCGCGCCAGGGTCGCCCGCGGCGATCGCCTCCTCGACCTTGCGGACATAGGTGCGCATTTGGCTGCGGCGGGACCGATTGACGCCGGCGCGGCGCTCAATTTTACGGACAGCCTTCTTGGCCGACGGTGTGTTCGCCATCAAAAAATATCCTGGGCACGGCCAACGCGAGAACAGCCTCCCGCGATGGAAAGCCGGCCGGGGATGGCCTCTGGAGCATGATTTTCGAACCGGAAACCAGCTTCACGATCAGGCAAAGACCAAGGGTTTAAAGCGCGATCCGGAGGGTCGCGCCAATAATCACGAACCTTTCGGCCCGTCAACGCTCAATATCGGCGCCGGCGGGCGCGGCTAGATCCTCATCTTGTAATCTCGACGCATGGGGCCGCGGCGCAAGCCGCACGCATCACGCGGTGGCCATGCGATCAAGGATCGCGTTGACGCTATCGATTGACGTGTCGATCCAGTCCGCGCGATTTTCCGCCTCGTTTGCGATTTCATGGAGCGCCTCGGCCAGCAAGTAGAGGACGAGGAGGCGCATTCGCGTGCCTTCATCCTCGATCCAGATCGGGCTATCGCGCGCCGCCTCCATGTAAGCTTGGATGAAGATTTGAGAAAATTCGACAAGTTCCTCGCGAAGTCTTGTCGCCGCGACCGTCGCGCCGGGGACGAGCCGGGCGAGATCCCGCTTGGCGGCGGCAACCGCATGAGAAAAGGAGCGCAACATGACCGCGACATCGCGCAGCGGAGATGTTTTCGCGCGCCTTTGGTCAGGAGACATCGACGGCCCCTCTCCGAAATCGACGATCATGACATCGTCCTTCACGACCAGGAGGCGGCCAAGACGATAATCGCCGTGAATGCGGATCTTGATCGCGCCGTGCGGCTTCCGGACTAGCTTGCCGATCAGGCCGAAACATTCTTGCGGGCGGGCCAAAAGACGTTCCGCCCCGGCGCGCTTGCCGCCGCTCGTGGTCGCGGCAATCGTCCGCAGGCGCGTGAAGACACGCTTGGCCAGAATTTTTGCCGCATCCGCTGTCTCGCGGACGTCGTCGAACGTCAGCGCCTCGGCTTTGAATGCCGGATCGGCGGTTGCCGCCGCCAGCGCCTTGTGCATCTCGGCCGTGCGCAAGCCGAGCCCCCGCATGTGCGGCACATAGGTCGCGAATTCCTCATGTCCGGCGCGGCCGTCTTGCCCTTGTGTCAGGGCTGCCGCCTCGAGGATGCGCTTCAACGCTTCGAGCGTCCATGTCCAGGCATCGCCCTGGTTGCGCATGAAAGTTTGCAGGATCGCGAGCACGGTGCGGTTTTCCGCGCGATCGATGTATTCGATCACGCCGAGCAAGGGAGGGGAATTGCCGAAATGCGCCACTTCAGTCAGAAAGCGCAGAATCTCGACCTCGGGGTCTTCGCCGGTTTGCAGCCGGTGATGGATTTTCAGCATCATCTGGTTGGCGAGGACGAGCGAGGAGTTGCGCTGTCCGGCGCCAATACGATGGGCATCGGCCGCCGCGATCATGGGTTCGGCGTCGAGGGCGGGCGCCGGCGAGAAAGAAATTCGGCCGCCGTGGCCGGTGTCCAGCCTCTCGCCGCGCCGGAGCGCCGCCAGCATTGCCGCAGCGAAGCCCTCGCACGCCTCCGCTTCGTAAAGCAGACCGGTCAAAGCGCCGCGGCGCAGCCTTGCGGCGGCATCGGCGAGGGACGGCCCGTGTTCCCGCTCCGGTTCCGCCGCAAGGGGCGTGAAATAAGTCTCGACCCGGCCGCTGGACAGTTTGACATCGAGGAGCGGGAGAACAAAGCGGCTCTGGCCGCCATCGCGGAGCACGGCAAAATCCTTCACCGAGACGCCGGCGATTGGCGTCTCTCTAGGGACAAACCAGCGGCGCGAGGTCAGGAAGCGGGGGGCGACCGTGCGCTCGAATGCGATGCGCTCACGCCCGGCGAGAATCGTTTCGAGCTTGCCGGTGGCAACCAGCGTGAACAATCCCGGCGCCGGTTGCTGATCGTGGCGATCTATGCTTGCGTCGGCCGCTTCGAGCCGGAACCAGAAAAAACCGTAGGCCGGCAAGGTCAAAAGATAGGACCGCGACTCGATCGCCGGGAAGTGACTGCCGGCGGTAAGCTCGATGGGCACGGCATCCTTGAATTCGGCAAGGTCCAGTTCGACCGCTTGCGCCGCTCGCGATACATTGGCGACGCAGAGAATACGCTCGGCCGAGATTTCGCGCA
>JBATYB010000154.1:0-5237 GCA_049673825.1 Methylocella sp.
GGGTACCCGATTGATGTCCCGCGGCCGGATGCGCCACGAGCCCGGCCGGCTTGTCGATGACGATCAGATGTTCGTCCTCGAAGACGATTTCGAGCGGCATATGTTCGCCGATAGGCGCGGGATCGGCGGGCGGGGGAACGCGCAGGCCGGCGATCTGGCCCGCGCGGAGCAGGCGGCTCGGGTCTGTCGCCGTCGCGCCATCGATGGAAGCATTCCCGGCCTCGATCAGGCTCTTCACTCTCGTGCGCGACAAATTGGCCGCCGCCGCAAGGAAACGGTCGAGCCTTTCGCCGCCGTGTTCGGGCGCAACGCGATAGGCAAGGGAACGATGATTTTCCTCGCTCGTGCTCATGCGGCCTGCTGACTCCCGGCACAACGATCAAGGTCCCCGCCAATCGTGCCAAAAAGTTTCACGTGCAACATTTTGGCACGATTGGCGGGGCGAAAAAACTCATGGTCTCTTACATCCGGCGGCTTGAGTCTGGTGCGATTGCGGGGAAAACTGGTGAGATTGCACGGAAAAGCGCGGCCCACCCTCGGTTGCGCGGGGCCGCGGCTCGAAAGCCGCCGGTCCGCTTCCAAACGCACCGGCTCGCCCTTGTCGGCAGAGCGGAAAGGAAGTACAGCGAGGCTGAAACCCAACGGTCGGGAAAATGCCGGAATAAATGGGGAGGAATGCTATATGTATAGCGACAACAGTAACCGCAGCCGCGCCGCATCGGCGCGGCGATTCATGGCCCTCTGCGCCATCATGCTGGCGATGGCGCTGGGCTCGATGGCCTCGCCGGCGACGGGCGCGCCTTTCGTCTATGTCGTGAATGAGGGCGACGGCACCGTTTCGGTGATTGACCCGGCCACCAACACGGTGGTGACCACGGTCAGGGTGGGGAGTCACCCGAGGGGGGTCGCCGTCACGCCGGATGGGAAACACGCCTATGTCACGAATGCGGCTTCCAAGACTGTCTCGGTGATCGACACGGCCACCAACACTGCGGTGGGGATCCCGATCCCGGTGGGGGATAACCCCTTTGTGATCACCGTCGCGCCGGACGGGAAACACGCCTATGTCACGAATTTAACCTCCAAGACTGTCTCGGTGATCGACACGGCCACGAACACGATGGAGCCCAAGGTCATCACGGTAGGGGATAGACCAGTAAAGGTCGCTGTCGCCCCGGACGGGAAGCATGCGTATGTCACGAATAATGGCTCCAACAACGTTTCGGTGATCGACACGGCCAGCAATAAGGCGGTGGCCACGGTAGCGGTGGGGTCTTTCCCTGAAGGGGTCGCCGTCACCCCGGATGGGAAACGCGTCTATGTCCCGAATGCAGGCTCCAACAATGTATCGGTGATCGACACGGCCACCAACGCCGTGGTGACCACCGTCGGGGCGATGAGTCACCCGAGGGGGGTCGCCGTCACCCCTGATGGGAAACACGCGTATGTCACGAATGCAGCCTCCAACTCTGTCTCGATGATCGACACGGCCACCAACACGGTGGCGGGAACTCCAATCCTGGTGGGAGATAATCCCTTTGTGGTCACCGTCGCGCCGGACGGGAAACACGCCTATGTCACGAATTTGACCTCGAATAGCGTCTCGGTAATCGACACGGCCACGAACACCGTGGTGGCCACGGTCCCGGTGGGGATTAACCCCATTGGAGTGGGCATTGCTTCGCCGCCGCCGGGCGTACCCTAAGGTGGCCGCCACTGTCGGGGTGGGGAATGACCCCCTAATCTCAAATCGAGACTTTCCCAAAGTATTTACGCCAGCTCCACCAGGCGCCCCTCATGCAAGGTCACCCGCCGGTCCATCCGGCTGGACAGCTCCGTGTTATGGGTCGCGATCAACGCCGCAAGGCCGGTCGCCCGGACGATCGCGTGGAGCGCCTCGAAAACATGGATCGCGGTTTTCGGATCGAGATTGCCGGTCGGCTCGTCGGCGAGCAATATGCCTGGGCCGTTGGCGACCGCGCGGGCAATCGCGACCCGCTGCTGCTCGCCGCCGGACAGCTCGGAAGGCCGGTGTTCTCCGCGCCCGGACAGTCCCAGATAATGCAGCAATTGCGAAGCGCGCTCCTTCGCGTCGCGGCGGGAAAACCCGGCGATCATCTGCGGCAGCATGATATTTTCGAGCGCCGAAAATTCCGGCAGCAGATGATGGAACTGATAGACGAAGCCGATCTCGCCGCGCCTGAGCGCGGTGCGCTGATCGTCGGCCATCCGGACGGTGGCCTCGCCGGCGATAAACACTTCCCCGGCGTCGGGCGGCTCGAGAAGGCCCGCGATATGGAGGAGCGTCGATTTGCCGGCGCCGGACGGGGCGACCAGCGCGACCGATTGCCCGGCCCACAAGCAAAAATCGGCGCCGCGCAAAATTTCGAGCGGAGACCCCGCCTGATCGTAGCGGCGTTCGATCTTTTCGAGGCAAAGCGCCGGGGGGGACATGGCTATTCGTAACGCAAGGCTTCGACCGGATCGAGCTTTGCCGCGCGCCAGGACGGATAGATCGTCGCCAGCAACGATAAAACGAGCGTCATCGAAGCCACGGTGAGGACATCGCCGGGATCGACCACGGAGGGCACGCGCGAAAGGAAGTAAATCTCGGCCGGAAATAGATTTGCGTCGAGAAGCCGGTTCAAGACTTGGCGCAAGGCCTCGACATGGCTCGCGACGAGCAGGCCGAGAAGGCAACCGGCGAGCGTTCCGGCGAGCCCGATCGAGGCGCCTGTGATGAGAAAGATCCGCATGACGCCGCCTTGCGTGGCGCCCATGGTGCGCAGGATCGCGATGTCACGGCCCTTGTCCTTGACCAGCATGATCAGCCCCGACACGATGTTGAGCGCGGCGACAAGCACGATCAGCGTAAGAATAATGAACATGACGTTGCGCTCGACGTTCAGCGCGTCGAAGAATGTCTTGTTGCGCTCGCGCCAGTCGGTCATGATCATCGGCCGCATCACCGCCCGGCCGATCTTGTCCTTGACCGCGTCGAGCTCCTCTGGGCTTGCCACGAAAATCTCGATGACGCTTGCCTGATTGACCTTGTTGAAGAAGCCCTGCGCCTCGGGCAAGGCCATATAGACGAAGAGATTGTCGAACTCCGCCATGCCGATCTGAAAGATCGCGACGACCGGATAGACCTTGCTGCGCGGGACGATGCCGAAAGGCGTCTCGGCGCCGTTCGCGATCAGGATTTTCAGCTTGTCGCCGATCCGAAGCCCGAGATTTTCGGCGAGCCTTTGGCCGATCGCGACGCCGCCCGCCGTATCGAAACCGTCGAGCGTGCCGAGCTTGACATTGCGGGCGATGCCCGGGAGGCGCTTGATATCGGCCTCCCTTATTCCCCGCACGAGGGCGAACGCCATGCTGGTGGTGGAAGCCGCCGCCGGGCTCTCGATCATCGGGATGACCAATTCGACGCCGGGCACCGCGGCGACTTCCTTCACCACTTCATCGTAATCGGTGAACTGCGTGTCGGCGGCCTGAAGGAAAATATGACCGTTGATGCCGACGATCTTGTCGAGCAATTCCTTGTGAAAGCCATTCATCACCGACATCACGACGATCAGCGTCGCGACGCCGAGCGCAATTCCGAGAAAGGAGAAAAAGGCGATCACCGAAACAAAGCTCGCCTTGCGCCGCGCGCGCAGATAGCGGAGCGCGATCATCCACTCGAAGGGCGCGAACGGGCTTGTGCCCTTCGAGGCTTCCATCATGAGCCCGCGAGCCGCGCGATCGCCGCGCCGGCGGCGAGATTGTCGCGCGCGCCGGTCGCCCTTGTCTTGAGTTCCACCGTGCCCGAGGCCAGTCCCTTGGGGCCGACGATGATCTGATAAGGCAGCCCGATCAGATCGAGCTTGGCGAATTTGGCGCCGGGGCGCTCGTCCGTGTCGTCATAGAGCACGTCCAAGCCGGCTTTTTCGAGAGCGGCGTAAATCGCGGCGCAGGCGGCGTCCGTCGTGGCGTCGCCAACCTTGAGATTGGCCAATCCTACCTCGAAGGGCGCGACGGCCTCGGGCCAAATAATCCCATTGTCGTCGTGGCTCGCCTCGATCAACGCGCCGACGAGACGCGACACCCCGACCCCATAGGACCCCCCCTGGAACGGCCGCTCGACTCCGTCGGGGCCGGTGATCAAGGCCCGCATCGGCTTGGAATATTTTTCGCCGAAATAAAACACCTGGCCGACCTCGATGCCGCGCGTTTGGATGCGTTTTTCTTCCGGCGTCTCGGCCTCGAAACGGGCTTGATCGTGGACGTCCCCGGTCGCCGCGTAAAGCTTCGTCCAGGCGTGGACGATGGGCGAGAGGTCGCCATCGTAATCGGTATCCTCGGGCGGGATCGGCAAAGCCAATGCATCGGCGTGGCAAAATACCGCCGACTCGCCGGTTTCCGTCAAAATAATGAATTCGTGGCTCAAGTCGCCGCCGATCGGCCCGGTCTCGGCGCGCATCGGGATCGCTTTCAACCCCATGCGGGAAAAAATCCGCAAATAGGCGACGAACATCTTGTTGTAGGAAAGCCACGCCGACGCTTCGTCGACATCGAAGGAATACGCATCCTTCATCAAGAATTCGCGGCCGCGCATGACGCCGAAGCGCGGCCTCTGCTCGTCGCGGAATTTCCACTGGATATGGTAAAGGATTTTGGGCAGATCCCGGTAGGAATGGACATAGGCGCGAAAGATCCCCGTGATCATATCCTCGTTGGTCGGGCCATACAGGAGTTCCCGCTCGTGACGGTCCTTTATTCGCAGCATTTCCGGGCCATAGGCCTCGTAGCGCCCGGTTTCCCGCCACAAATCGGCGAGCTGGAGGGTCGGCATCAAGAGTTCGATCGCGCCGGCCCGGTCCATTTCCTCGCGCACGATCTGCCCCACTTTTTGCAAGACGCGAAGTCCGAGCGGCAGCCAAGCGTAAATCCCGGCCGCCTCCTGCCGGATCATGCCGGCGCGCAACATCAAGCGGTGCGAGACGATCTCGGCTTCTTTCGGCGTCTCGCGCAGAATCGGCAGAAAATAACGGGACAGGCGCATTGCTGAAGAAACGCGATCAGGAGGAGCGGAGCAGCGGATCCTGGGTTTTAACCCGCGCGTCAGGAAAGGCAAAGGCGCGCCAAGAGCCTTAAGCCAAACCGCCTGGTTGCGCCAGGGCCGGTCCTTGGCGCTCGTTCCGGCCGCGTTGCGCTCGCCCGGCTTGGAATCCGAGGCGCATCACGGTCAAATTGTT
>JBATYB010000155.1:0-1630 GCA_049673825.1 Methylocella sp.
CGGTTCCAGCGCGGCTCGGCGGCGCGCCGGATATCGCGTTCGGGGCTTATCAGCGCGGCTATTATGTGACCGCGATGCGCGAGGCGATGAAGCGGATCGAGGCCGATCCCGGCGACGGACCGGCAATGACCCTCATCGGCGAGCTTTATGCGCAAGGGCTGGGCATCCGGCGCGACGCCGCGGAAGCAGCCCGCTGGTACAAGCTCGCGGCCGAACGCTCCGACCGGCAGGCCGTTTTCGCTCTTGGCGTCGCCAAACTGAAGGGCGAGGGCGTGCCGCGGGATCGCGCCGGCGCGGCCAAGCTATTCGAACAGGCGGCGGCGCAAAACCATCCCGGCGCACTTTATAACCTTGGCGTTCTGGCCATCCAAAACGATGGCGCCGCCTCGGATTTCCCGAAGGCCGCGCAATTCTTCAGGCGATCGGCCGAACTTGGCTATTCCGACGCCGCCTATGCGTTGGGCCTATTGTACAGGAATGGCACCGGCGTCGAAAAAAGCGACGAGCAAGCCGCGCAGTGGATTGGCCGCGCGGCGAACGACGATAACGTGCCGGCGCAAGTCGAATACGCGATCATGCTTTTCAACGGCATTGGCGTCGAGAAGGACGAGACGGCGGCGGCGAAGCTCTTTCTCAAGGCGGCGATGCGCGGCAATCCCGTCGCGCAAAACCGCGCCGCGCGTCTTCTGGCGGCCGGGCGCGGACTGCCAAAGGATATGGTCGAAGCGATGAAATGGCATCTTCTCGCAAGGGCCGCCGGAGAGAAGGATGCCTGGCTCGACGGCGAATTGGCCAAGCTCTCGCCGCAGGAGAAGTCCGCCGTCGACGCGAGCGTGCACCAATATATGGGGAATTGAGAACGAGGCGCTCCGCCGCCGCCACAATCGGCATCGGGCAGGCAAGGCGTCAATCACAGATGGAATTTTGAGTTCGGAACGCCTCGACGTTCGACGCACGCAACAACGTCCCGAGGATCGGCACGGTTTTGCTGGCGTGGGGACGCGATGCGGCGGATGTTGCGATCACAACAGCGTCGGTCCCAATACCCTCGCAAGCTTTCGCGTCTGGACGGACGAAATTTTGGACGGGCAGGCATGAGAGCGTCCCTTTAGACGAGGGCCGGTAGGAACGAAACGTTAGCCGGGAAAACGCGATTCAAACCGCACGCACGCGCTCCAATCGGACGCAACGCTCCGGGGTGATGCGATGACCGGCTGGCGCGCGGCTTGCCTCTTCTTTATCTTTCTCGCTACGAGGGCGCCGTCGTCCCGCGGCTAACGCCGGGTAGTGTAACCGCCCCGGAGCGATAAGTCCGGTGCGGCCAAAAAATTGGGAGAATGAAACATGCGACAGATCTTGCGGGCTTCGGCCGCCATATGTGGACGGCCTCAGGTGCCAATGCGCAGACGCAATTGAACGCCTATGCTGACAAGGACGGCTATATTGACGTTCAGGCTTTGACCTGCGCGCAGCTCGCCAACACCTTTCAGGAAGACGCGAGCTAGCCGACGATTTGGTACAGCAGCTGGTACAATGGACTCGCCAAAAGACATCACGCGAACATTCCACGCTCCAAGGAAGTCGAGCATGAAGTCAGGGGAATCTGGTGAAAGGTTCCCTCGTCCTGAGG
>JBATYB010000156.1:0-3416 GCA_049673825.1 Methylocella sp.
GCTCGCGGCTCGCGTGCAGGTGCTCGCCGTGACCCACGCGCCGCAAGTCGCGGCCCGTGCGCGAGGTCATTTCCGCATCGCCAAGGCTGCCGCCGGTCGAGGCAGGCGCGTCGCGACCCGGGTCGCAATTCTCGAAAAGGAAGCGCGGCGCGAGGAAATCGCCCGTATGCTGGCCGGCGCGACGATCACCGACGAAGCACGCGCGGCCGCCGCGCGGCTTTTGGAGGGCGCACGATGAAACTGGAGCGCCTGTCTTCCCGCGAAGCCGGAAAACCGCTATGTTCACGCCGAGCGCCGCTGGGGCGTCTCGCATCACAAGTGGAGCAGAACGATGACATTCAGCCGTATCGCCCTCATTGCCGTAGCAGTCGTTGCGATGGCGTCGGGACTTGGGCCAGTTGCCAAAGCCGACGATGCCGCCAGGATCAAGCAATGCGTGGCCGACAACCAAGGCGAGGGCCAGACCGCGGCCGTCGTCGCAGCCTACTGTGCATGCATGAGCAAGAGGATGTCAGCCTCGGAGACGCAGTCGATCACCACCTGGGAGAATTCGCATCCTAACGACCAAGGGAACTGCTCCGTGGAAGCGGGCGCGAAGAGAACCAAATAGAACGGGCCGGCTGCCGCGTTCCGGCAGGCTTGGCCGGCGCGCCGGTCGAAATTCATGAGGCTCGCGCCGAGCGGCGGTGAAACTCCGCCGCGCTACGCGACCCCGGCGGAGGCTTGCTTCCGCGCGGTGCCCGCGCGGCTTTCTATGGCGTGGAACCCGGCGCGCGAAATGTGAGAGAGCGATCCGGCGGCCATGATCGTTTTCGAACGCGTATCGCTGAGGACTCCCTCGACATCGTTGAGTTTGGCGGTCTCGATGCGGTGTTGATGATCGCCGTCCTCCGCCGTCGGAACCAGCAAGAAATAATTCCTGCCGCCGGGCGCGATTGGCCGACTGGCGCGCTCGGCCACATTGTTTGCGCATTTTACGGCCGCTATCGTCGGCAAAGCGTCAAGGGGCGGCAGGCGTTTTTTCACCGCGGTTTTGTTGGCGCGGCTTTCCTCACGCGCCACACGCCCGAGTCAAACCCGGAACGCCCGCATGGGCGAGACGACGACGGCCGCACCACTCCTCCGCCGCGGCCTCGTCCACGCTAGCCGAACCGTGAATCAGAACGGGCGCGACCCAGCGCTCGACCTCCGCGATGCTCACGCGGCGGATGTAACGTCACTGTCCGTTTATGGTGGGCGGGAACGCCGATCCCGGCGTGCCGGGTGCCGTTGGCAGCCCGACAACCGCGAATCCTATCATCGCTACGACAACCAAACAAAAGATCCCGATGAGTACCAAGAGTTCAGTTTTCATTTTCGACCTCCCTTGTGAAACCGGCATTCATCCGATGACCCGATTTCGAAGCTGAGATTGCCACTTTGGACGAGCATTGGCAAGAGCGAACCTTCGCCGGGATGCTCCGGCACATCAATGCCGGTGACACCGGCGCGCCGGGCGCCGGATGACAAGCGCTCCCGCACACCTCAAGGGAAGCAAAAGCATTCTTGTGCGACCGTTAGCGGAAGGGGTTTGTTGAGCCATTCCCTGCCGTCAGCGCATTGCGACCGGCGCTGAAGGCTAAGGCGTCGATGTGCCAACGCCATCGCCGCGAAGTATTCCACTGGGAAGATAGCAGAAAGTCTCAATCAACAGAGGACTTAGACGAAGTTTCATCTGAACGCCTGCAATCATCGTCGAGAAATAGGTCTACAGCACGGCGCAACGGTATTATTTCAAGGCGATAAGTACCATTCTTATCACCCATATTATCAATATGATTGCCCCTATTGCGATCGCAATTTTCATCGTCTCATCGTCATCGTTGATCATTGCGTTTCCCTATTCCCGGATCCAAAGGACGAGATCGCTCGCGCTCAGAGGATTGTTGGTCACCGGCGAAGCTTGGCGCGGCCCGCCTAAAGCCGGCGCCCGCCGGCGCGCTATTTCCTATCCTTCGCTCATGCGGGCACGCAAATTTTCACCGACCTTGTCGAGGAAAGCCGTCGTTGAGAGCCAACGCTGGTCGGCGCCGACAAGGAGGGCAAGGTCCTTGGTCATGTAGCCGGCTTCCACCGTGGCGACGCAAGTCGTTTCAAGAGTCGGCGCGAATTTCGCAAGTTCGGCATTGCCGTCGAGCTTGGCGCGGTGGGCCAACGCCCGTGTCCAAGCAAAAATCGAGGCGACCGAATTGGTCGATGTCTCCCTGCCGTTTTGATGTTCGCGGTAATGCCGGGTCACCGTGCCATGCGCGGCCTCGGCTTCGACCGTCTTGCCGTCCGGAGTCATCAGCACCGACGCCATGAGGCCGAGCGATCCAAAGCCCTGCGCGACGATGTCGGACTGGACATCGCCGTCGTAGTTCTTGCAGGCCCAGACATAGCCGCCGGACAATTTGAGCGAAGAGGCGACCATGTCGTCGATAAGGCGATGCTCGTAGCTGATTCCAGCCTCGCCGAACGCGTCTTTGAATTCGGTTTCGTAAATTTCCTGGAACAGGTCCTTGAAGCGCCCGTCATAGGATTTCAAAATCGTGTTCTTCGTCGATAGATAGACCGGATACTCGCGCATGAGCCCGAAATTCATCGAAGCGCGGGCAAAATCGCGGATCGACTCGTCGAGGTTATACATCGCCAGGGAAACGCCTGGACCCGGATAGTCGTACACTTTTCGTTCGATGATCGCGCCATCGTCGCCCTCGAACCTGATGACGAGGCGGCCTTTGCCGGGAACCTTGAAATCGGTCGCGCTATATTGGTCGCCGAAAGCATGGCGGCCGATGACGATCGGCCGCGTCCAGCCGGGCACGAGGCGCGGCACATTTTGGCAAATAATAGGCTCGCGGAAAATCACGCCGCCGAGAATGTTGCGGATCGTGCCGTTCGGCGATTTCCACATTTGCTTCAGCTTGAACTCTTCCATCCGGGCTTCGTCCGGAGTGATGGTGGCGCATTTGACGCCAGCGCCGTGTTTTTTAATGGCATTGGCGGCCTCCACCGTGATCCGGTCGTTCGTCGCGTCGCGGTTTTCGATCGAGAGATCGTAATATTCGAGTTCGATGTCGAGGTAGGGATGAATGAGCTTGTCGCGTATATAATGCCAAATAATCCGCGCCATTTCGTCGCCATCGAGTTCGACAACGGGATTTTCAACCCTGATCTTTTTCATCGCTGCTGCCCTTGGCTATTGCGGAATTGGCGGGACGGAACGGATTCGCTTAACCTTGTCGGTGGGCACGGCCTTCGCGACTCGGCCCGCGGCGCGCGCTTAAACGTCGAGCCCCGCAGGACTTGAAGGACAAGCAAATGTAACACCGGTTTTTCAGGAAGCCGCCGCGGCTGGCCAACCGCTCTCATTTTGGCTGGCCGGAGCGAAGCAA
>JBATYB010000157.1:0-5274 GCA_049673825.1 Methylocella sp.
CGCGCCTTGGCGCTGCTCGCGACGGCCTATGAGCGGCCGGTGGATGTGCGGCTTCTGGCCAAGCTGCGCCGCGCGACGGAGCTTTGGAACGAGGGGGACAAGGCGCTTGCGTACATTCACCTCGCCCACGCCGGCGTGCCGCCTTGCGGCCCGGATCGAGCGTTGCGGCTGTTCGTGGCGGACGAACTCATCGAAGCTGGGGTCACGCCCCAGACTCTAATGAAGGCGCAAGGTTTTGATCCGGCGCCGCTCGATTTGTTGAAAGCCAAATTCAATCAGGCGCAGCCCCGCTGGTCTGCAGGCGATGGGCGCGACAGTGGCCGATGGTCGGGCGATGCCAATATCACTCCAGTAGCTCACGGCCACAGAGAGAAAGGCAGGCATAGAAGAGGCGGGGGATTTGATCTGATCCGCGATTTGCTCGAATTGTTGCGGGGGCGGAGCCAAGAGAAGGCCGAATCTGCAGTCAAGCCGTTCGGATCGCTCGACTCGGATCTGCCGCGGCCGGGCTTTGGCGAAGAAGTCTCCATTCCAGGGTTGCCTGACGATATCAAGGGGATCGACACCACCGACCGTGGCGCCGGGATGGTGAACTACGACACCTATCTTAGCCGTTCGGAATTCGAGTCCGAACTCTCGCAATTGGGCTGGACGAAAGAACCAAGTTCGGATGGGAAGGTTATGAACTATACGAAAGACGGGGCGCGTTACAGTGTGCGCGAATTTTCACGCTCAACAGAAGGCCCTACTGCGGAATTTTTCCATCCGTTCAGTAGTAGAAGCGACGCCGACATGAAGCTCCGGCTAAGGAAGGATTAGATGAACGACAATTTTTTGACTTTGAATGAATTCCGCGAAGCGATGCAGAAAGTGGAGAGCGTCTTCGATACTGAAAGACGCCTGCCTGGGCAGGTTTTCAAGCGGCCCTTCCGGTTCCATCTCTTGTGCGAATTCGATTTTGCTATGAGTGAGGTCCTGGAAGTGCTGCGGAAGACAGGCTCTCCGCTGGCTAGCGATACCATGCTTTTGAGCGTGCTCGATCCTGACCCGATCACGTTTTTCTACAGGAAGTTCCAGAAAATCTATGCCTTTTACTTCAAGGCTGATATCAGCGAACAGAAATACTATTCGATGCGCTGGGTAGAGCCAATAAACCCAGTTAATTATACAAAACCGATCGGGTTCAACACCGAAATCGAGACATATATCCCGAGCTCACTTAGTTGGGCGATGTGGGGAGAACGATCGCGAGAGATCGCGGCGATTGGTCTCGATGATCCCACGTTCGCCGAAGCGCTTATCGCAAACAACGGCTATTGGATGGACGCCGAGACCTCATTGCGCAGGTTTGCGAGAATGCCCTTTATCGATCACAAGGTTCCAGAGGATTTCCGCCGCGCATTGATCGCCAACTACGGAAGCCGGGCCGATCTGGACAAGAAGCTCGACCAGAAGGTGGAATATCCCTGGGAAAAAGAAGAAGCCGCGCCCCGAAAGTGACGCAGAACGAATTGGGTCGCGCCACTCGCCGAACTGCGCCGGGCGGCGGAGCTTTGGAACGATGGCGAGAAGGCGCTCGCCCATTTTGACGTCGCCTATGCCAGACTGTCGCCCTGCGGCGAAGCGCAGGCCTTGCGGCTGTTCGTGGCGGACGAGCATCTTGAGGCCGGGGCCACCACCCGTGGCCTTGATGAAGGCGCAAGGTTTTGATCCTGCGCCGCTCGACATATTGAAAGCCAGTTTCAATCCGGCGCTGTCGCGCGCCCCTGCGGGAAATGGGCGGGAAAGCGGCGAATCGACAAGCGACGATGCCAACATCACTCCGATAGCTCACCGTGGCCACCGAGAGAAAGGCGGGCATGGAAGGGGTGGCGGATTTGATATGATCCACGATTTACTCGAATTGTTGCGGGGGCGGAGCCAAGAGAAGGCCGAGTCTGCCGTCAAGCCGTTCGGGTCTCTCGATGCGGCACATGAGAAGCCGATCAATGCAGAAAGAGCGATAGCCGCCCTAGATATCTCCAAGGGGGCGAGTAATTTTCCCGAGCAGGCCCGCCTGCGTGCGCTCGCAGTCCGGATCGAGATTCAACCAGGCTGGCTCGCAGGCGCGGAAGTCATGAAACGGCTGAACTCGCCATATTGGAACGCTAACTACCCTTGACGCATTCTAGCAGGATGTCCGCTCGCCATGCGCCTAATTAACTTCGTTGCGGTGGGTTTGATGCCGATAGTGGTGAACGCCGCTCAAACTAACACCCAAGCCTCGTCCGATCGTCAAGCGTACTGCGTTAATCGCAGCGCCGACTTTTATCCGTACAGCGGCAAGCCCTGCAGTAGCGGCTTTCAGCTTGGACCAGGCAATTGTCGAAGAACTGACGGACGCATAATTGCCGTGTCGAAAAAGCAGTGCATTGAAATTTCGGGCACCATCGAAATACCATTTGAAGGTGGTCGCCCGAAAAATAGGTCGCAAGCTCCAAAATCCATCAAGTGATCCGCCAACCTTCAATTTAGATACAGAGACGTGCTGATTATGTATTAGGAGAGCACCCGCCGACTCAAAATGTCACAAAAAGCGCAGTGCGCGTAGCGTTTCGCTCCTTTCAAAATAGGACCCTACCCAGGGGCCGCTCTCGTTGACCTCCTTGCCCGCGGCATATAGGATACCCACCTATACCAACGTCAGTCCCGCGGAAGAAAGCCGGGCATGGGCCACGTCATTCGCGACAAGCAAAAGCTCCTGAACCGGGTGCGCCGCATTCGCGGGCAGGTCGAAGCCATCGAGCGCGCGCTAGACGGCGAGGCAGGCTGCGCGGAGATCATGCATCAGATCGGCGGCTGCCGTGGCGCGATCAACAGCCTGCTGGTGGAGGTGGTCGAGGATCACATCCGCACCCATTTGGTCGATCCAGCCAAGAATCCGGAGGCGCTCGACGCCGAGGCGGCGGCGCAGCTGATCGAGGTCGTTCACAGCTATTTCAGATGAGGTCCGGGCCATGCGGGAGGGATGATGAACGACCAGGACGCCATGGCTGCCGGCGAACACAGCCATATTTTTCTTGGCGCCGGCCATGCGGCGAACGAGCGCAGGACTTGGGCCGCGATTTCGCTTGCGGGATTCATGATGGTCACGGAAATCGCGGGCGGCACCCTGTTTGGGTCGCTTGCCGTGGTCGCCGACGGCTTTCATATGGCAACCCACGCCTTGGCGCTCTTGATTGCGGCCGTGGCTTATTCCTATGCGCGGCGGCACGCGAATGATCCCCGCTTCGTGTTCGGCACGGGAAAGCTCGGCGATCTCGCCGGTTTTACGAGCGCCCTCGTCCTTGCGATCATCGCGTTGATTATCGGCTATGAGGCGGCCGTGCGTCTTTTGTCGCCGGTGACGATCCATTTCGACGAGGCGATTTTGGTCGCGGCCGGCGGTCTCATCGTGAACATTGCCACCGCCTGGCTCCTAAGCGCGGGCGGCGGCGATCGTCATGGCCACGAATATGGCCACGCGTTTGGCCATCGCGGGGGGCACGGCGCGCATGCGCATGACGAGCCTCGCCGCATCGACACCGGGCGGGGAATTTTGCTTTTGGAGATATTCGAGGACGGCGTGCCGCCGCGTTTCCGGCTGCGCCGCGAGGACAATCTCGAACCTGCGCCGGCGCTTGGCGAGAGTGCCGCCACGCTCGAAACCGAACGTCCCGGCGGCGCGCGGCAAATTTTTCGCTTCGCCGATCGCGGGGCTTTTCTCGAATCGGTGGATGAAATTCCCGAGCCGCACGCGTTCAAGGCCCGCTTGCGGCTCGCGGGCCTTGATCACGCCGATGTTTACGAGCTCGATTTCGTTGAACACGGACATGGCGGCGCTTCGCCCGCCTCCGCGGCTGGACGGGACAACAACATGCGCGCGGCTTTCGTGCATGTGGCGGCGGATGCGGCGGTCTCGGTGCTCGCGATATGCGGGCTGCTCCTCGGGCGCTTTTTTGGCTGGGTCTGGATGGACCCGGTCATGGGAATCGTTGGGGCCTTGGTCATCGCCAATTGGGCCTATGGCCTGATCCGCGACACCGGCGGCGTGCTCCTGGACATGAACCCCGATAAGGCAATGGCCGAAGAGCTGCGGCGCGCCATCGAGAGCGACGGGGACCGCTTGGCGGATCTCCATGTCTGGCGGCTCGGCCCCGGCCATCTCGGCGCGATCGTCTCGATCATGACGGCAAAACCCCGCGATGCGGAATTTTACCGGTCGCGGCTCAGCCGGTTCCGAATGCTCTCGCATGTCACGATCGAAGTGCGCGGCGCACTTGCTTCCGGCGAAGCGAACAAAAGAATCGAATCAGCCGCCTCATGAACGGACGCGGTCCGGCGGATTGTCGGGAAAACCTGCTTCGCACAAGAAAATATGCCCACGGTGAGGCGGATCGCCGTGGAAGGGGTCCCCTGCCTCGTTTCACGCGGCGAAGGCTCGGACGGCGAACCAAGCCCTGCATGATCGGCTCGCGGTTTGAGAATTAGAACGATCATAACCAAGAGTATCCAAGGCGAAGGCTTCTAAAGACGCTATGCGTGGTCAGCCATCACGTCCCCTCAAACAGCGATCGCTCGCGCCGGATGAGGTCGAGCAGAAAATCGGCGACCACCCGGATGCGCCGGGTCCTTTGCACGTCGCGCCGGGTCAACAGCCACAATTCGCGTGTCGGGGGTGCTTTCGATAATCGCACTTCGACCAGAGCCGGATCGCCGGCCGCAAGAAAGTGCGGCTGCATGGCGATGCCGAAGCCGGCGCGTGCCGCCGCGGCGTGGCCCGTCTGGTTATTAAACCGCAGCGCAAGCGGCACGTTCTCGAGCTGCCGTGCCAACCACGAGGCTTCGGGAAATTCAGCGCCCGCCTCGTCGAAACCGATGAAGCACGGCACAGCACCTTTCTCGATCCGGCCGCGCCAGTCCAAGAGGATTCGCCAGCGGAGATCGGTTCCGCCCTGCGGCAATTTACAATGGAGCGTCGTGCCGGCGGATTTAGGCGGTCAGGAAGTTCGGTGCTAAGCTTTGTACTGCGTTGGTACCGATGAATTAGCTATCCCTCTTCGGTCTTCACTTTCAGCCTGCTGCCACCGTAATAACTATAGACATCGTGCAGCAGCGTGAGAACCTCCGCCGCCAGGGCCGTGTCGTCGATCTTTCCGGCTAAGTAGGTTTTTGAGAAATTTGGCGCGCGGCCCGGATCGGCGAAGCCGGCAGTGTGCAACCGGGCGATGCGCTCAGGCGTCAGCACCGCCGCCA
>JBATYB010000158.1:0-2867 GCA_049673825.1 Methylocella sp.
TCTCTGGACGCAGGCCGCTCTGCTGATCACAGGTTTCCTCGGCCTTGCCTTCCTAATGCTGGAGGCGCGGGATTTTGCCGCGATGATCGCCGAAGACGCGGGACCGCAACGCAGCGCTTTCTTGTCATCCGTTTTCGCCCTCGTCGGCTGTCACGGGCTGCATGTCAGCGCAGGGCTGCTGTGGCTGGGCACGATGATGGCGCAAGTTTTCGTCAAGGGCTTCCGCCCCAATATTCTGCGGCGGCTTCTTTGCTTCAATCTTTTCTGGCACGTGCTGGACATTATCTGGGTCGCGCTGTTCACGATCGTCTATCTAATAGGTGTAATCCGATGAGCGACGAGAGCGACGAGCGGTACGCAGATGACGTGGCACCGGGATTCATGGATGCGGCCTACCGCGGTATTCGGCAGGGGATCCAAACCTATCTCATTGGCCTCGCGCTCGCGGCCCTGCTTACGGTGATCTCGTTCTATTTGGTGGGCGCTGACTTGATCTGGGGGCCGGGACTCCCGGTCGCGCTCGTCGTGCTCGCCATCGCACAGATTGGCGTGCACCTAGTTTTCTTTATCCACATCACGACGGCTCCGGACAATACCAACAATGCGCTTGCGCTGGCTTTTGGCGTGCTTATCGTCGCGCTGGTCATCGGCGGCTCGCTCTGGATCATGTACCATCTGAACCAGAACATGCTGCCGATGTCAGCGACCAGTCCCTGATCGGCTCGGCCGTCGCAGCAAATGAGCGCGTCATCCGGGGAATGCGGATTAAGACGGCCCCACCCGTTGCGGCTTTCTCGAACATTGCCTATGCAATGAGCCGCTTATGCGGCGGGGCGCTTGCCGGAAATACGACGCGATTTGCGGACGGAGGAGAAGATGGGTTTCAGGCTTGCCGTTGTTGGCGCAACCGGAAACGTCGGGCGCGAAATGCTCGATATTCTCGCCGAGCGCCGGTTTCCGGCCGATGAGGTCGTGGCGCTTGCGTCGCCCCGCTCGATCGGCACGGAGGTCTCTTTCGGCGACAAGATTTTGAAATGCAAAGCGCTGGAAAACTTCGATTTCAGCGGGACCGATATCTGCCTGATGTCGGCGGGCGGCACCGTCTCGAAGGAATGGGCGCCGAAAATCGCGGGCCAGGGCTGCGTCGTCATCGATAATTCCTCGGCCTGGCGCTACGATCCCGGCGTGCCTCTGATCGTGCCGGAGGTGAATGCCGAAGCGATCGCGGGTTTTTCCAAGCGCAACATCATCGCAAATCCGAATTGTTCCACGGCCCAGCTCGTGGTCGCCTTGAAGCCGCTGCACGACAAGGCCAAGATCAAGCGCGTCGTCGTTGCGACCTATCAATCGGTATCCGGCGCCGGCAAGGAGGCCATGGACGAGCTGTTTTCCCAGACCCGCGCGATCTTCGTGTCCGACTCCGTCACGGCCAAGAAATTCCCCAAGCGTATCGCCTTCAACGTGATCCCCGAGATCGACGTGTTCATGGAGGATGGCTACACCAAGGAGGAATGGAAGATGATGGCGGAGACGAAAAAGATCCTCGACCCCAAGATCAAGCTCACCGCGACCTGCGTGCGGGTGCCGGTCTTCATCGGCCATGCGGAAGCGGTCAACATCGAGTTCGCCAACCCCATCAGCGCCGATGAGGCGCGTGAGATCCTGCGGGAGGCCCCCGGCTGTCTGGTTATCGATAAGCGCGAGCCCGGCGGCTCGATCACGCCGCATGAGGCGGCGGGCGAGGACGCGACCTACATTTCCCGCATCCGCGAGGACGCGACGGTCGAGAACGGTCTCTCGCTTTGGTGCGTCGCCGATAATCTGCGCAAGGGCGCGGCGCTGAACGCGGTTCAGATCGCGGAAGTGCTGGTCAATCGCAAATTGATCGCGCCGAAGAAAAAAGCCGCGTGAGCGGCAGTCGCGGACGGTTGGAGCGGGCTATTTTTCAAATCCGGGCGGCAGCGCCCTATCCCCCCGCGAGCCGCGTCAGGACGAAGGCCCCGTTTCGCCGGTTGCGGAACGGGTTTCGAACCACGCCTCTATCTCCACCAGCGGCACGGACTCCTCGTCCGGCCCGTCGATGCCGAGCACTTCATTGTCCCCTTGCGCCAAATTCCAAGCCTCTTCAAGGGCTTCCTCCTCGGTCGCCAATTCGCGGGACACCAATTCGTGCTTCAATTCGTCGTCGATATAACGAACGAACCATCCCATCTTCGCAACTCCTATTCTGATCTTTTGCCGCCCTAAATCGCGGTTCCATGGAGGTCGTAGGCTGCCGCCCGCTCGATTTTCACGGTGACGATGTCGCCCTGCCGCAAAGGGCGGCGCGAGACGAGATGAACCTTGCCGTCGATTTCGGGCGCATCGCCCGTCGTGCGGCCAACGCCGGAGCGTGTCCCGCCGTGATCGACGATAACCGCCAAGCGCTTGCCGATTTTCTCCTTGAGCTTGCGGGCGCTAATTTTCTGGCAATGCTCCATGAAGCGCTTGTAACGGATTTCGGAAACCTCCGGCGCCACGGGGGATAAACCGAGATCGTTCGCAGCCGCGCCCGCGACCGGCTCGTATTTGAAGGCGCCGGCGCGGTCGATTTTTGCGTCTTGAAGCCAGTCGAGGAGAAGCTTGAAATCCTCCTCCGTCTCGCCGGGAAAGCCGACAATAAAGGTCGAGCGCAGTGTCAGATCCGGGCAGACCGCCCGCCATTTCGAAATCCGCTCCAGCGTCTTCTCGGTGCCGCACGGCCGTTTCATCGCGCGCAGAATTTTTGGGCTCGCGTGCTGAAACGGAATGTCGAGATAGGGCAAAATCCTGCCCTCCGCCATGAGTTCGATCACCTCGTCGACATGCGGATAGGGATAGACGTAATG
>JBATYB010000159.1:0-4501 GCA_049673825.1 Methylocella sp.
CGCGATAGGCGAGGGCGACGTGGCCGTAACCGGCGCGCTCGAAGCAAGAGTCATCGAGGTTCCGGGGCACACCTCGGGCCATGTCGCTTATTGGTTCGAGACCGAAGACACACTTTTTGCCGGCGACACGCTGTTTGCGATGGGCTGCGGCCGCTGTTTCGAGGAGGACCCCGCGGTGCTGTTTCATTCGCTGATGAAACTTGCCGCGCTTCCGGGCGAAACGCAAGTCTATTGCGGCCACGAATACACCTTGGCGAATGCCCGTTTTGCGCTCACCGTCGATCCGTCTAACGCGATCTTGAAGGAGCGCGCCGGGGCGGCTGCCCGTCAGCGCGAGGCCGGCGAATTCACTCTTCCAACCACGATCACGATCGAGCATGCGACGAATCCGTTTCTTCGCGCCGACGACCCCGATATCCAAGCCGGGCTCGGCATGGCTGGAGCCGATCCCGCCGCGGTGTTCACCGAATTGCGCGAACGCAAGAACAACATGTGATCGCGCCGCTCGACTTCAGAGAAGCCACGCGGTCGAAACGAAATGCCGGTTGATCCCATCCCTGGCCGAAGCGCCGCCGAAATCATCCGCCTGCTCGATTTGCATCCGCATCCGGAGGGCGGCTTTTTCCGTGAGACCTTTCGCGATCCGGCGCGGGATGCGCGGGGCCGGGCCGTCTCGACGTTGATTTATTTTCTTCTCGACGCCGGCCAGGTTTCGCGCTGGCACAAGGTCGATGCCACCGAGGTCTGGCATTTCTACGCCGGGGCGCCCTTGGAAATAAGGATTTCGCAAAACGGCAGCGAGACAAGCGTGCATCGTCTCGGCCATGATCTCTTTGCGGGGGAGCGGCCGCAGTTCGCCGTTCCGGCGCATTGCTGGCAGACGGCGATGAGCCTGGGAGCGTGGACGCTCGTTGGCTGCGGCGTCGCGCCGGGCTTCGAATTCTCAGGTTTCGAACTCGCGCCGCCGGGCTGGGCGCCCTGTGCGCGCGAAGAGAACCCGCGCGGAAAATAACAAGAGCCACAAGCGAGCCTTGGTTTCACTCCTTGGATGCAAGCGTTTCGATCCGCTTCTGCAGCTGATCGAGCTGGCGCTTCATTTCCTCGATATCGCTGTTGGAATTTTGCCCGGCGAGCTCTTCCGAGGGTTCGTCCGCGGGTTGAGCGGCGGGCTTTCCGGGCGCCGTCTGGTGCGGATTTCCAAACGGGTTGAACATTGCCAGCGCCTGCTCGAACAGGGCCATGTTCTTGCGAGTCTGCTCCTCGATCGAGTCAAAAATCGGCGCGGTCAAGGGGCCGCCAAAATTCTTGGCGACCTTATCGCGGAACTTCGCTTGCTCGCTGGTCAACTTGCCGATGGTGAATTCGAGATAGCTCGGCACCAGCATTTGCATGCTATCGCCGTAAAAGCGGATGAGCTGGCGCAGGAAGTTAATCGGCATAAGGCTCTGCCCGTCCTTTCCTTCCTGTTCGAAAATGATTTGGGTCAGCACCGGACGCGTGATGTCATCCCCGCTCTTGGCGTCGAAGACCACAAAATCATCGCCTTTCTTGACCATGGCGGCGAGATCCTCGAGCGTAATATAGGCGCTCGTGCCGGTATTGTAAAGCCGCCGGTTCGCGTATTTTTTGATCGTGATGGGTTTATTTTCCTTGGCCATGACCGACCCCTGCTGCATGGACGTCATTGGTGAACCTAAGCAGGTTTTTCTTAATCGCGCCAAGGGTTTTGACGGGGACAAACCTCGTTTGGCCCTTGCGCGCCCGCGCGGCCGTTTGAATCAGCATAAGGATATAAGCATGACGCCGCAGCCAAAAACCGTTGCAATTCGGGTCGCGAAAAATTGCATCCATTGCGATCCCATGGCCGGACCCGTGGCTCGCAAACGGTTCCCGCCAGTGCTAGAATAACAGAAAAGCTCGTGGCGCGCATGCCGCGGTCAATGTCCAAGGGGCACCCCAAATGCCAGGTGAAATTGTAATCGTGAGCGCGGCGCGCACCGCCGTGGGGTCTTTCAACGGCGCCTTTGCCACCACGCCCGCGCATGAGCTTGGCGCCGCCGCGATCAAGGCGGCGCTTGGCCGCGCCAAGGTCGATGCAGGCGAGGTGGACGAAGTTATCCTTGGCCAGGTCCTGACCGCAAACCAGGGCCAGAACCCGGCCCGTCAGGCGGCGATCAAGGCGGGCATTCCGCAGGACAAGACGGCCTTCGGGCTAAACCAAGTGTGCGGCTCGGGCCTGCGCGCGGCCGCACTCGGCATGCAGCAGATCGCGAACGGCGACGCCAAAATCGTCGTCGCCGGCGGCCAGGAGAGCATGTCGCTGTCGCAGCACGGCGCTCATTTGCGGTCCGGCACCAAGATGGGCGATCTCAAATTCGTCGATACCATGATCCGCGACGGCCTCACGGATGTGTTCAACGGCTACCACATGGGCCAGACGGCCGAGAATGTCGCGGCGAAATGGCAGTTGAGCCGCCATGAGCAGGACCAATTCGCGCTGGCTTCGCAAAACAAGGCCGAGGCGGCGCAAAAGGCGTGCCGGTTCAAGGAAGAGATCGTCCCCTTCACCATCAGCGGCCGGAAGGGCGACGTCGTGATCGATGCGGACGAATATATCCGGTTGGGCACGACGCTCGACGCGCTCGCGAAGTTGAAGCCGGCCTTTGCGAAGAACGGCACGGTGACCGCCGGCAACGCGTCGGGCATCAACGACGGCGCCGCGGCGCTCGTCCTGATGAGCGCCAAGGACGCCTCCGCGCGCGGGCTGACGCCGCTCGGCCGCATCGCCTCCTGGGCCACCGCCGGCGTCGATCCGGCGATCATGGGCACCGGTCCCATCCCGGCCTCGCGCAAGGCGCTCGAAAAGGCCGGCTGGAAGGTCAAGGACCTCGATCTCATCGAGGCCAACGAAGCCTTTGCGGCGCAGGCGCTGGCGGTCGACAAGGACATGGGCTGGGATCCGGCGATCGTGAATGTCAACGGCGGGGCAATAGCGATCGGCCATCCGATCGGCGCCTCCGGTGCCCGGATCCTCGCCACGCTTCTGCACGAAATGCGGCGCCGCGGCGCAAAAAAGGGCCTCGCCACGCTTTGCATCGGCGGCGGCATGGGCATCGCGCTGACCATCGCGCGATGATCGGCATTTTTTTAGCGCGGCGCGAATCGCCGGCGAGAAACCGCGCTAAATCTAAAAACCAAAGGGATGAACCTCATGGCTCGGGTAGCGGTGGTCAGCGGCGGCACCCGCGGGATTGGCGCCGCCATCGGCAAGGCCTTGCAGGCGGCCGGTTACACGGTCGCCGCGAACTATGCGGGCAACGACGAAGCGGCGGCGAAATTCAAGGCGGAGACGGGAATCGCGATCTACAAATGGGATGTGTCGAACTACAAGGCCTGCGCCGAAGGGCTCGCTAAAGTCGGTCACGAAATCGGGCCGGTCGATATCCTCATTAACAACGCGGGGATCACCCGCGACACCATGTTCCACAAAATGACGCCGGAGCAATGGCATGAGGTCATCAACACCAATTTGAATTCGCTTTTCAACATGACCCGCCCGGTGATCGAGGGCATGCGCGCGCGCGGGTTCGGCCGGATCGTCAACATCTCCTCCATCAACGGTCAGAAGGGCCAGGTAGGCCAGACCAATTACACCGCCTCGAAATCGGGCGACATAGGCTTCACGAAATCCCTCGCCCTGGAAAACGCGGGCAAGGGGATCACGGTCAACACCGTTTGTCCCGGCTATATCGCGACCGACATGGTCAAGGCGGTACCGGCCGAGGTTTTGGAGAAATCCGTCCTGCCCTACATTCCAGTGCGCCGCCTCGGCGAACCGGAAGAAGTCGCCCGCTGCGTGGTTTTTCTCGTCTCCGAAGAGTCCGGCTTCATCACCGGCTCGACGCTCACCGTCAATGGCGGGCAGTATTTGATTTGACCTTCCTCCCAAGCCGGCATTTTGGAGCAGCAGCATGTACACCGATTTTGGCGCATGCTCGTGCAGGCCGGCCGGATCTTCCCGGCGTTCCGCGCACGTTTCGCCGGCAAGGCAAGCCCGGTCCATTTCTTCTGGGGCGGTTTCGATCTGGCGGTGACCCGTTTCTCCGGACGCGTCGCGCCGCCGCATCCGGGGGCGTTCAACCTGGCCAACAAGGTGACGCGGGAAGCCAACTGCGATGAGATGAGCAGCTGCGGGTTCTAGCCCGGCGGGCCCGGGATCGAGAGACCGGTATTTTATTCCCCTCCCTCGCGGCGGTCGTCGATCGGGCGAGCCGGGCGGGGCTGGCCTAGCGCTTGCCGAACACGAGGGATGTCTCGTTCCGCGTCCCGGCACGCGCGGAGGCGCTGGCGCGCCGTGGCAAGCCGGAGATCTTCAACACCGGCCAGGGCAGCCGGTTTGCCGGCGCGGCCTTCGCCGGCACCCTCGCCGCCGCCCGCGTCCGCGTCTCGATGGAGGGGCGCGGCCGGTGGGAGGGACAATGTCGTCGTCGCGCGGCCGTGG
>JBATYB010000160.1:0-6973 GCA_049673825.1 Methylocella sp.
ATTCACACGTGCTTTTTGCGCGCTGCCCGGCGGACCCGCAAAGGCTGCGGGCGGCTTGATTTTCCGCGCCGCGAGCTTCAGCGACGAGGTGGCTCTTTGGACGGCAACCGCCACTCCCGGCCAGCGAATGCGCGCGCGGACCGTAGCGGCCAAGCCGTAATCCGTGGCCCCTTTTGCAAATCGCTTGGCTCTCAGGCGGCCAACCCGGCCACGGCCCTGCCGGCAATCAGAAGACCATTTTTGTCGGCGCCGACGGCGACCTTCTCGCCGTCGTGGATCTCTCCGGCAAGAATCAATTCGGCCAACGGATCCTGCACGTTCTTCTGGATGACCCGCTTCAAGGGCCGCGCGCCATAGGCTGGATCATAGCCCTTGCCGGCAAGCCACGCCCGGGCCTCGGGCCGAAGCTCGAGCGTGATCTTGCGATCCTCCAGGAGTTTCGCAAGCCGGGCAAACTGGATATCGACAATCGCACCCATATCCTCGCGGCGCAGGCGGTGGAACAGGATGATTTCGTCGACGCGGTTCAAAAACTCCGGCCGGAAATGCGCGCGCACCATTTGCATCACTTCCGAATGGACGGCGGAGGAATCCTCGCCTTCTTTCTGGAGAACGAGCAAATCGGCGCCGAGATTGGATGTCATGACGATCAGAACGTTGCGGAAATCGACCGTGCGCCCCTGCCCGTCGGTCAGGCGGCCGTCGTCGAGCACTTGCAGCAAGACGTTGAAGACATCTGGATGGGCCTTCTCGATTTCGTCGAAGAGGACGACCTGATAGGGCCTGCGGCGCACCGCCTCGGTCAAGGCGCCGCCCTCCTCATAGCCGACATAGCCGGGCGGCGCGCCAATCAGGCGGGCGACCGAGTGCTTCTCCATATATTCCGACATGTCGATGCGCACGAGCGCGGCCTCGTCGTCGAACAGGAAGGTGGCGAGCGCCTTGGTGAGCTCGGTCTTGCCGACCCCCGTCGGCCCCAGGAACATGAAGGAGCCGATCGGGCGATTGGGATCCTGCAGGCCCGCCCGCGCCCGCCGCACCGCGGTCGAGACCGCCTTCACCGCTTCCGCCTGGCCGACGACGCGGCGGCCAAGCGCTTTCTCCATCTTCAAGAGCTTGTCGCGCTCGCCCTCCAGCATTTTGTCGACCGGAATGCCGGTCCAGCGCGAGACAACCTGCGCGACGTGATCGGCGGTCACCGCTTCGTCCACGAGAACGCCGCCGCGTTTTGCCTCGGTCTCGGCGAGCCTTCTTTCGAGACCGGGAATGACGCCGTAAGCGAGTTCGCCGGCGCGCTGATACTCGCCGCGCCGTTGGACCTGAGTAAGTTCGTTGCGGGCCGCCTCGAGCTGCTCCTTGAGTTTCTGTTCCGAGCCGAGCTTGTCCTTCTCGGCGTGCCAGCGCGCGGTCAACGAGGCGGATTTCTCCTCAAGCCCGGCAAGTTCGCCACTGAGCTTTTCCAGGCGCTCCTTCGACGCGGAATCGGTCTCCTTTTTCAAGGCCTCCTGCTCGATCTTGAGCTGAATGACCCGGCGGTCGAGCTCATCGAGCTCCTCCGGCTTCGAGTCGACCTGCATGCGCAGGCGCGAGGCCGCTTCGTCGACGAGGTCGATCGCCTTGTCGGGAAGAAACCTGTCGGCGATATAGCGGTGCGACAGCGTCGCGGCCGCGACGATCGCGGCATCGGTGATGCGCACGCCATGGTGCAATTCGTATTTTTCCTTGAGACCGCGCAGGATCGAGATGGTGTCGGCGACGGTCGGCTCGGAGACGAACACGGGCTGGAAGCGGCGCGCCAGCGCGGCATCCTTTTCGACATGCTTGCGATATTCGTCGAGCGTGGTCGCGCCGATGCAATGCAGCTCGCCCCGCGCGAGAGCCGGTTTTAAGAGGTTCGATGCGTCCATCGCGCCTTCCGCCTTGCCGGCGCCGACGAGCGTGTGCATCTCGTCGATGAATAGGACAATGCCGCCCGCGGCGGCGGTGACTTCGTTCAAGACCGCCTTCAGCCGCTCCTCGAACTCGCCGCGATATTTCGCTCCGGCGATCAGCGAGCCCATATCGAGCGCGAGAAGCTTCTTGTCGCGCAGGCTTTCCGGCACATCGCCATTGACAATGCGCAGCGCAAGGCCTTCGACGATGGCGGTTTTGCCGACACCCGGCTCGCCGATCAGCACCGGATTGTTTTTCGTTCGCCGGGACAATACCTGAATGGTTCGCCGGATTTCTTCGTCGCGGCCGATCACCGGATCGAGTTTTCCCCCGCGCGCGGCATCCGTTAAATCACGAGCATATTTCTTCAACGCATCGTAAGCGTTTTCTGCGGTGGGATTGTCGGCGGTGCGGCCCTTGCGGAGATCCTCGATCGCCGCGTTGAGAGTCTGCGGCGTGACGCCCGCCCGATCGAGAATCTTGGCGGCGTCCGTGGTTTTCTCCATGGCAAGCGCGAGCAACAGCCGCTCGACCGTGACATACGAGTCGCCCGCCTTTTGCGCGATCTTCTCGGCATTGTCGAAAATGCGCGCGGTCGCCGGGGCGAGATACAATTGTCCCGCGCCGGCGCCTTGCACCTTCGGCAATTTGGCAAGAGCGAGTTCCGTGTCGCGGAGCGCGTCGCGCGGGCGCCCGCCCGCTCTCTCGATGAGCCCCGCGGCGAGTCCCTCCTCGTCGTCGAGAAGAACCTTCAAAACATGTTCGGGCGTGAACTGCTGGTGACCTTCGCGGATGGCGAGAGACTGGGCGCTTTGAATGAAACCACGCGCCCTTTCGGTATATTTTTCCATATTCATGACGGATATCTCCCGTTCGCGAAGCTACTCCTCATGACTGCGGCTTGGGTGGCCGTCGGTTCCTCTCCAACATTTTGGGCCTTTTCGGTGAGCAGCCAAAACGCGGAACAGGCACCACGGCGGCCACACGCGACTCACGGATTTGGCGTTGCGGTTCGCGGCAAATCTCGCGGCCCCTATGGGTCACCCCTGGATGTCCTGGCATTCTTATGCATGTTCACGGGTGGGTCTCCTGAGCCTGTGGTGCTTCGCAAACCCCACAAACCTCAGTTTCTCCCCGTGAACAACCTATTGAGACGTCACATCCAGCAAGGTATGTAGGCGCGAAATGCACGCGCGGTAGAGTTGATGGCCGCTAGAAGATTCGCTGGCCTTCCGCGCGGGAGCACGGAGGAACGACCGCGAGATGCCTCGCAAAGGAGTCCTCGCTCCCCCTCATGGCCAGACAAAGAACCCCCCGCGGCGCGGGGGTTTTCCAAATTCGAGCCGATGTCACCAACGGCAAATGCGGCGGGGACCCCAAGGCGTTCGCCGGAAATAGCAGCGGCGCCATGCACCCCAATTGCGCCGGCAGCCGCCCCATGGACCGCGATGCCAGCCAAATCCGCAACCGCCAGCCACTTGGGTGATGAACGATTGGGGCTCCAACGGAAAAAGCGAGGCCGGGACCGCCCCGGCGTCGAACGAAACGGCGGCGACCATCAAACCCGCCGCGATAGCGGACGCTTTTAAAATCACGGAAGATTCACCTCGATTTGGCCGCACCCGGCGCAACTATCGTCTGTCCCGCAAGCAAATCAAGGCAATCCAGTTAGCGGAAGGCCCGCGGCTCAATCCTGGACCGGATCATTTACATTCGCCTCTTCGCCGCCGTGCGGCCCGGCTACCCCCGCTTCCGCCTTGCCGCCGCGTCTGCGGCTGGGACGCGGATGAAAGCTGTTGGCCGCATTGTCCGCCTCCGGCGGACCGGCGAGCAAGGGGGAAAATGACTCAACGGGCGGCGCGGCGTCAGGGATGTCGGCTGGGACGCGCACCGGGGCAGTGATGAACGCCGGAAGGCCGTTGCCTTCGATGCCGGCCTCGGCCATTTGGGGTTCGGCGCGCGGATCGACCCGGATCGAGCCTTCATGGCGATAATCGCGCGGACCCCGTCCACGGTTGCCGCGATTCTCCTGATCGCGGCCGCGGCCATTGCGTTCTTGATAGGGCCGCTGCTCCTGGAAAGGCTTTTCCGGGTAGGCTTGATATTTCCTGTCCCGGTAATTCCTGTCTTGAAAAGGGCGCTCCGGCCGCGGAGCACGCTCCGGCCGCGTAAAATCCTGGCTGTCCCCATTGCCATGGAATGATCGCTCCGGAACGGGCTGCGCGGGACTGGGCTGAGGTTGCGGCAGGAGGCTTGGCTGCGGCGGCGGGGCAAGGCGCTCGACAGGGGAAGCGAATCGGTCAGGCATGCCGCCGAAATCGCTGTCATCCTCAGGCTCTTCCACATTGGCTTCGCCGGGCTGACCCGGATAGGCGCCGGGTCCTTGTTGTTGGGCTTGCTGCGCCGCCGCGATCAGCCGGAAATAATGTTCGGCATGCTGGAGATAGCTCTCCGCCATGACCGGATCGCCAGAAGTTTGCGCGTCGCGCGCCAACTGGAGGTATTTTTCGCCGACGTGGTGGGCCGTTCCGCGAATTTTCACATCGGGGCCGCTCGATTCATAGGACCTCGTCAGAGGATTTGGTCCCTTGCGATTGTTGGGGCGGCCGCGCATGCGTTTGTTATTCTGTCCTGGTCTCATCGATGATCCTTGGGTGGCATCGTAATTACGTTTCGGCCGCAGCCGCCCCGGCGTGCGTTCACGGTCCTTACCGAACTCCTTAATTTCAAAGCACGTAGGCGCGCGCGGATATTAGGCTTTCCCGCCGGTGACAACTGTGCTCACTGACCCGCCGTGGCACCGATCTTCGACCCTTGATGCTAGGGTCTCAGAGTCTGGGGACATTGATCCCGGTTGCGCCGGGCATCGCGACATCGCTCGAAGCGGAGATCGTCTGCTGTCAGCGCGCCCGGCTTTTCGTTCGGACGTTCGCGCGGACCGAGGACCTCAACGCCAATCGCAACCATGCAACATGAGCGAAAACCAATCCTTGAGTAGGGAACCTAGTCGCTTTCGCGCCAAACGCCAAGACCTTTTGCGAAAATATATCTCTTTCGATGTTTAGCGTGACCAATTTGTCACGCCAGGGATCATTGGCTAGGACACGCCAAAACCACGCGCCGGCATCCCTCGAGGTCAAGTCTAACCTTGACCGGCGTGTCGAATGCGCCGGTCAAGAGCGATGCGACGGCCGGATGCTGGCCTGCCCCAACCTCCAGCGCGATCAAACCTCGTGGCGCGAGCAAATCCCGCGAAGCCGGGATGATTTCGCGATAGGCCGCCAAACCGTCTTCGCCGCCATCCAGAGCCAAACGCGGATCGTGATCGCGAACCTCCGGTGCTAGGCGGGCGATTTCGCCGCGCGCGACATAGGGCGGATTGGACAAGATCACATCGAAAGGACCACGCAAGGCCCGGGTCCAATCGCAGCAAACGATGGACCCGCGTCGCGCCAGCCCCAAGGCGGCGAGATTCGCGCGCGCGATCACGCAGGCGCCACGCGAAATATCGACGCCGGCGCCGAACGATCCTGGCAGGCTCTGCAACAGCGAGCAAAGGATTGCCCCGGACCCCGTCCCAAGGTCGAGAATCCGCCAGTTTTCGCGCGGCGACCGGGCCGCATGGTCGAGCACCGCCTCGATGAGCGTCTCGGTGGCGGGACGCGGATCGAGAACCGCGGGGCCGATCATGAAACGGGCCCGCCAAAAATCCCGATGGCCGATGATTCGCGACACCGGCTCGCGCTTCAATCGCCGCGCCGCGAAAGATGCGACCGTCCCGGCGCCGGGGCCAAGCGGACAACCGGGGTTGCGAACGAGATCCGCGTGATCGATACCGAGTGCCGCGCAGAGAAGCACGCGGGCATCGATTTGCGCCGACTCGATGCCGCCCTCCGTCAAGACCCGCGCGAGCGAGCGCCGCGCCGTGCCGCGCGGCATCGCCGGCACGAAATCGGGCGGATGCGTTATCGCAAACTCTTCCCTCACGGCGCGGGCTGGCCCACGGCGTCGAGCAGAATCCTGGTCAGCCGCGCGGCGAAATGCGACGCGTCGGCCGGCTTTTCACCTTCCATCAGCCGCGCCTCGTCGAAAAGAAGCCAGACGATATCCTCGAATTTGCCCTTGTCCGGGGCACCAATTCGCGCGGCGAGGGCGCAAGCCAGCGGATGCGCGGGATTGATTTCGAGCACCGGCTTCGACGCCGGGCCGAGGCGGCCGCTTTCGGCGAGCATCCGTTCAAGACGGCGGTCCGGCCCGCGATCGGAGGCGACGAGACAAGCGGGGCTCGACGACAGCCTGTCGGAAGCGCGGACATCCTCGACCGCTTCGCCCAAAACCTGTTTCATGAGCGCGTAAAGGGTCGCGAGACCGGCCGCCGGGGGTGCCTCTTCAGCCGCGCCGGCGTCCAGTTTCTCCTTGAGCGGAATGGTTTTTATATCGGCCGCGCCCTGGGTCACCGACTTGAACTGCTTGCCGCCGAAGCCCACCGCCGTGGCCACCCAAAAGGCATCGACCGGATCGGGCAACAGCAATACTTCGATGCCTCTCGCCCGGAAACCTTCAAGCTGCGGACTAGCGGACAGATGGGCCAGATCCTCGCCGAGAAGATAATAGATCGCCGTCTGGTTCGTTTGCAGGCTTCCCACATAGTCCTTCAGGCCGCGGCCGCCTTCCGGATGGGTCGAGGTCGCAAAGCGCGCCAAATCGAACAAGGCGTCGCGTTTTTCGGGGTCCTCATAAAGTCCTTCCTTCAGGACGCTTCCGAAGTGCTCCCAGATCTTCGCGAATTTATCCTTGTCGGTTTCGGCTAGCTTGGTCAGTTCCTGAAGGACGCGGTTCGTCACGGCTTTCTTGATGGAGGCGAAGGCCGGGCTTTCCTGAATTGTTTCACGTGAAACATTCAGCGGAAGATCGGTCGAATCGATCACCAGACGCACAAAGCGCAGCCATCTCGGCACAACCTCGGCGTCTTCCGTGATCAGCACATGGCGGACATAGAGCTTGGCCCGGCCCGGACGCGAGGGATCGAACAGATCGAACG
>JBATYB010000161.1:0-2876 GCA_049673825.1 Methylocella sp.
GGTTAGGGGTGGGGATCGGGGACAGTGCTGCCGCGATCGTGTCGAGCACCATGTCGATATGCAACATCACGTCGCGATTTGAAAACCGCAACACGCGATAGCCTTGCGCCTCCATGAATGCCGTTCGGATCGCGTCTCGCTCCCCAGCTTCCACCGTCCCGTGCTGATTCCCGTCAACCTTGATGACGATCTTTGCGCCGTAGGAGCAGAAATCGGCGATGTAAGGTCCAAGTACAACCTGGCGTCGAAAATGAGTTCCTTCGACCGGAACCCGCCAACGCAATGCTTTCCAGAGCTTGCGCTCGGGCTCGGTCATGTCTTGGCGCATGGCTTTCGCGAATGCGGCTTGACGCGGCGGGATGGTCCTTCGGCTGAGCTTTACGTCTTTCATCCCCGACCCCTAGCCCCTCCCCACGTGGGGGAGGGGAAAACTACCTGAGCACCGCCGTCTTCCCTTCCCCCCTTGTGGGGAGGGACAGGGGTGGGGCCTATTCTCACACCAGCATTCCCGCCGGTTTCTCGATCAGATCCTTGAACGCGGCGAGAAGGTTAGCGCCCAAAACGCCGTCGACCGCGCGGTGATCGCAGGACAGCGTCACGCTCATCAAGGTCGCGACGGCGGGCGCGCCGTCCTTAACGATAGCGCGGTGCCCCGCCGCGCCAACCGCGAGGATTGTCGCTTGCGGAGGATTGATGACGGCGGAAAAACTCTTGACGCCGAACATGCCAAGGTTTGACACCGCGGTTGAGCCGCCTTGATATTCCTCCGGCCTCAGCTTGCGGGCGCGGGCGCGAGCGGAAAAATCCTTCATTTCGCTCGATATCACGGACAAGGTTTTGGTCTCGGCGGCGCGGACAATGGGCATGATAAGGCCGCCTGGTATCGCCACCGCCACGCCGATGTCGGCGTGCTTATGTTGCAGCATGGCGGTCTCGGTCCAGGTCGCATTGGCGCCGGGGACGCGGATCAGCGCCAAAGCGAGCGCCTTGACGATAAAATCGTTAACCGAAATTTTGTAAGCTGGCTTGCCCTCCTTGTCGTTCGGCGCGGCGGCGTTGATCGCCTCGCGCAGACTCATGAGAGCGTCGAGGTTGCAATCGGCGGTCAGATAAAAATGCGGGATCGTCCGGCTTGCCTCGACGAGCCTGCGCGCGATGGTCTTGCGCATCGAATCGTGCGGAATTTCCTCAAATGAGCCCGGCGCGAAATTTTTTCTGATGAGTTCGTCCGGCGGCGTGGGCGAAGGAACAGATGGCGCCTGGGTGTCGTGTGCTGGAACCCCGGCCGGGGCATGCGCGAGCGCCGCCTTCACATCGCGCTCAATGACGCGGCCATGCGGACCAGAGCCTGTGACCGATGCAAGATCAAGCCCCGATTCCTTGGCGATCCGGCGGGCGAGCGGCGAGGCGAAAACGCGTGGGCCACTTTCCCCGTTCAGAGTGCGAGGAGCGACCGCTGGAGCGTTTGGCGCGGCGGGCGGCGCACTTAGCATTTTCTCGCTTACAGGAGAAGGCCTGCTTGCGACCGCCTTTGCGTCTTCCCCCTCGCCCGCGATCAACCCAATGACATCGTTGACCGGCACATCCGCGGTCCCCTCCGGGACCACGATTTTGACGAGCACGCCTTCGTCGATCGCCTCGACTTCCATGGTCGCCTTGTCGGTCTCGATCTCGGCAAGCGCATCGCCCGGCTTGATTTTATCGCCTTCTTTCTTCAGCCAGCGGGCAAGATTGCCCCTTTCCATGGTCGGCGAAAGGGCTGGCATGAGAATGTCGATCGGCATCGCAAGTCTCACATCTATTTGGGGCTCAACGATAGAGCACCGCTTTCGCCGCCGCGACAATTTCTCCGGCATTCGGCAGAGCGAGCTTTTCGAGGTTTGCGGCATAAGGCATCGGCACATCCTTGCCGCAAATCCGTATCACCGGCGCATCGAGATAGTCGAAGGCGCCTTCCATGATTTTCGCCATGATCTCGGCGCCGACGCCGCTCTGTGGCCAGCCTTCCTCGACCGTGACGCAGCGGCCGGTCTTCTTGACCGATTGGATGATCATTGCGCTGTCCATTGGGCGAATCGTGCGAAGATCGACGACCTCGGCGTCGATGCCTCCGCGCTCCAGTTCCTCCGCCGCCTGCAAGGCAATGACCATGCCTATTCCGAAGGATACGATAGTTAAATCCCTGCCCGCGCGGGCGATCCGCGCCTTGCCGATCGGAATGAGAAAATCGTCGAGCGCGGGCACTTCGAATTTGTGACCGTAAAGGATCTCGTTTTCAAGAAAGATGACCGGGTTCGGATCGCGGATCGCGCTTTTCAAAAGCCCCTTGGCGTCGGCCGCCGTATAGGGCATGACGACTTTGAGCCCCGGAATATGCGAATACCACGCGGCATAATCCTGGCTGTGTTGCGCGGCCACCCGCGCGGCCGCGCCATTGGGGCCGCGAAACACAATCGGACATTCCATCTGGCCGCCGGACATATAGCGCGTCTTGGCGGCGGAATTGATGATCTGGTCCATTGCCTGCATCGCGAAGTTGAAGGTCATGAACTCGACGATCGGGCGGAGCCCGGCGAAGGCCGCGCCGATCCCGAGCCCGGCGAAGCCATGTTCGGTGATCGGCGTATCGACCACCCGGCGGGCGCCGAATTCCTGCAACAACCCCTGGGTGACTTTATAGGCGCCTTCGTATTCGGCGACCTCTTCGCCGATGATGAAAACGCTGTCGTCGCGGCGCATCTCCTCGGCCATCGCGTCGCGCAAGGCCTCGCGCACGCTGAGTGTGACCATAGCCGTGTCTTTGGGAAGCTCGGGACCGGCGTTTTTCGCGGATTGGCTTAATGCGGCTGCTGGCGCGGGCGCGGGCGCCGTCTCGG
>JBATYB010000162.1:0-6580 GCA_049673825.1 Methylocella sp.
GCTCTGTGCATGGTCCGCATTCCGTTCGTCTTGATCGTCCCCGCACACTTCTTAACTTGAGGCGGTCGAACTTTTTGCCCGCGATCCCCCGGCCCATGGAGATTTGTGTTCCAAGGCGGCAACGGAGCGCATGCAAGAAACATTCGGCGCTTACTCCCGAATTCGGCGGATTTCGTCAATGCAAGAACAGCTTGGCGAAAATCGCCGCCTGAAAGGCAAGCACAAAGCCCATCATCCATTTGAGGATGCTGGTATCGGTCTTGAGCGATGCGTCGTCGTCGTCGCGCTTGCTGAGAGCGGCGGCAGCTTTCAGAGCCTTGTCCTCGGGGATGTCGATGGCGCGGAACGCCTCGAAAACTTCCGTTTGCATTACAGTCAATCGCTGTCTCCGCTCCTAAAGCGCTTCCCGTTCACATCGAATCATTTGATCGAAAAGGAATCTTTCCCTATCAATACGTTGGAGCAGGCCCTTGTCGAAAACGTCTGTCAACTTTTTCAAGTCCTGCTCTGGCGGGCGCGCTCGCCCAATCGACAATTTGAGTTTATGATATAAACGCCTCTGCGTTAAACGGTATTTTTCGTGCAACTCACAGAGTCGACCGCCGAAACTTTTCGGCCGGCTATCCTCGCGCGGCGATCGCGGCCGCGACGCGGATGCGGATCTCATCGGCGAGCCTTTTCGCGTCGCGGATCTCGGCATCGCGCGCGGCACGAAGATTGGCGAACCTTTGACTCGTCCGGTCGTAGCTCGCGACCACTATCGTATGGCCCTTGGTGATTGGATCGCCGCCTTGCACCGGCACAAGCTGGTAGTCGGCGTTCACCACGACATTCGCGGCGGTCGGATATCCGGTCACTGTATCGAGCAAGGGAGTCTGCGTATTTTCCGTTAACGTCACCTTCAGCCGGTATTTGGGCGGCACGTGAGATCCGGTGCCGTTTAACGCGAAGATAAGCTCATTGCCGAGGTAATGGCCGAGCCGGTCGGGGATCGGATCGACCGCGACGGCCTGCAATTCGCCCGCGACATCGCCGCCCGCGCTGAGCGGCCCATAGAGCGGCTGGATGCAGCCGGAAAGGGCGAGGCCCATTAGGAGCGCGGCGAAGATGCGCGGGAGCGCCCGGCCATGCGGCCACAATTCAACCAACGACATTGACGATCCTTTGCGGAACGATGATGATTTTTTTCACCGGCCTGCCGTCGAGGGCGCGGCGGACCGGATCGAGCGCGAGCGCGGCGGCCTCGATCGCCGCCCTGCCGGCGCCGCGCGCAACAACGAGATCCGCCCGCTTGCGCCCATTGACCTGGACCGGCAGCGCGATCGTATCCTCGACAACAAGAGCCCGGTCCGCGACGGGCCAGGCCGCCTCGGCCGCCAAATCCGCATGGCCGAGAGCCGCCCAGCATTCCTCGGCAAGATGCGGCATCATCGGCGCAACCATCAGCACGAGAATTTCGGCGGCTTCGCGGAAGGCGGCGCGGATGTCCTCCCCGGTATTCGTGGTCTCGATCGCGCCGATCGCCGCCGAAAGCTTGTTTGCCAAATCGTGCGCTTGTGCAACGGCACGGTTGAACCGCAGCCGCTCAATGTCTTCCTCGAGCTTGATCAGGCTCATGTGGACCGCCCGGCGGATTTCTATCGCGGCCCGAGACGGATTCCTGGGCGCGGGCGTGCCGGCGGGCGCGGCGAACATAGCAAGCTCGCCAACGAGCCGCCATAGGCGCTGGAGGAATTTCGCGGCGCCTTGCACGCCCTCGTCGGTCCAGATGACATCGCGCTCGGGCGGCGAATCCGAAAGCACGAACCAGCGCGCGGTATCGGCGCCATAGGCCGATATAATGTCGTCCGGATCGACCGTGTTGCGCCTCGATTTCGACATTTTCTCGATCGCGCCGATCGTGAGTTCCTCGCCTCCCTCGATGTGGAAGGCGCGCCTTCCATCGGGCCGCGCCTCGATCCTGACATCGGCTGGATAAAGCCACTCGCCAGCCTTGTCACGATAGGTCTCGTGCACGACCATGCCTTGCGTGAAAAGCCCGGCGAAAGGCTCCGTCAAGGCGCCCACATAGCCCGTCGCCTGCATCGCGCGGATGAAAAACCTTGCATAGAGCAGGTGTAAAATCGCATGTTCGATGCCGCCGATATATTGATCGACCGGCAGCCATTTTTCCACCAAGGCGGGAGTGGTTGCCGCCGCGTCGTTCCACGGATCGGTGAACCTCGCAAAGTACCACGAGGAATCGACGAACGTATCCATTGTGTCGGTCTCGCGAAGCGCCGGGCCGCCGCAAGCGGGACAGGGAACATGTTTCCAGGTGGGATGCCGGTCGAGCGGATTGCCCGAGCCCTCGAAAGACACATCCTTTGGCAATTCGACCGGCAGGTCGCGCGCGGGAACCGGCACCACGCCGCAGGCCTCGCAATGGATGACCGGGATCGGGCAACCCCAATAGCGCTGCCGCGAAATCCCCCAATCGCGCAGCCGGTAATTGACCTCCCGCCGGGCGTGCGGCCGGTTGCCTAGGAATTTTGCTTCGAGGCGCCGGGCGACTTCTTCTTTTGCCGCTTGCGTTGTCATCCCATCGAGAAAGCGCGAATTGATCAAGACGCCATCGCCGTCATAGGCGACCGCGCCGATCTTAAAAGTTATCGGGTCTTCGCCCGGCGGACAGACCACCGGCGTATTGCCAAGGCCATAAGCGTTCGCGAAATCGAGGTCGCGCTGATCGTGCGCCGGGCAGCCGAAAATCGCGCCGGTGCCATAGTCCATCACAACGAAATTGGCGACGTAGACCGGCAGACGCCATTCCGGGTCGAAGGGATGCCGCGCCTTAAGCCCCGTATCATAGCCCTTCTTTGCCGCCGTTTCGATCGCCGCTGCCGAGGTGCTGCCACGACGGCATTCGGCGATGAAGCGAGCCAAGCCCGGGTCGTTCCGCGCAACCTCCGCCGCCAGCGGATGATCGGCGGCGATCGCCAAAAATTTGGCACCGAATAAAGTGTCGGCCCTTCTCGTATAGACTTCGATCTCGCGCGCGGCAACGTTCCGCGCAGGATCGAGCTCGAAGCGCAAAGCGAGACCTTCCGAGCGGCCGATCCAATTCGCCTGCATCAGCCGGACCTTTTCCGCCCAACGGGGAAGATCGTCGAGGGAGGCCAAAAGATCCTCGGCGAAGTCGGTGATCTTGAAAAACCATTGGGTCAGCTCGCGCTGCTCGACAAGCGCGCCGGAGCGCCAGCCGCGCCCGTCGATCACCTGCTCATTGGCAAGCACGGTAAAATCGAGCGGGTCCCAATTAACCTTGGATTTTTTGCGCACGGCGAGACCCGCGTCGAGGAAATCCAAAAACATCTTTTGCTGATGCTTGTAGTAGGCGGGGTCGCACGTCGCGATCTCGCGCGACCAATCGAGCGCAAGGCCCATTGCCTTCAATTGGCCGCGCATGGAAGCGATATTGGCATAGGTCCAGTCCGCCGGATGGCTCCTGTTGTGCCAGGCGGCGTTCTCGGCCGGCATGCCGAACGCGTCCCAGCCCATCGGATGCAGCACGTTGAACCCGCGCGCGCGCTTGTAGCGGGCAATCACGTCGCCCATCGTATAATTGCGGACATGGCCCATGTGGATGCGGCCGGAGGGATAGGGAAACATTTCCAGGACGTAATATTTTTCGCGCGGATCCTCGTTCCGCGTGCGGAAGATTTTCCTTTCCTCCCAAATCCCTTGCCATTTGGGTTCCGCGACGCGGGCGTTATAGCGCTCAGGGTCCATGTGCTTTTGATCGCCGATCACTTCAGTAAGGCGGCCTATACATGTGGCCTACACAGCATTAATTAACGGACTCGGTCAATCTTTCCGCTCCTGAGAAGCGCTTCAGTTTGAAGTTCGGCTTTGCGCCAGGAGAGGACGATCTGCTGCAACCAACTCTTTGTTCTTGCTATGTTCCGAGAATCGGCATAGAAATAGCAGGTAGATGTTTCCCGCAGCAACCGATATCGTCCATTGGGGAGGAGGCATGTCGCGGGACGATGCGGGCGATAAAAAACGGGCCATGCTTCTGCGGCTTTATGACCTGTTCCCGTTTCACGGCCATCCGCTGTGGCTGGCCGTAAAAAGCGGCGAGTTGACTTACGATCAAGTCATTCGCGCGGAGGCCCAACACTGGATCCGCACACGGGCGGGCCAGCCGTTGCGCCGGGCAGCTCTTGATCACGCCGAAAAAATTAGCCCGAAGTTGTTTGAGCTCCTGCTGGAGACATACCTTGAGGAGTGCACGCATGACAAATCAGGTCCTAGCCACCTTGATCTAATCGAGCGTTTGGTAACGATGGGCGGCTGGACGAAACCAGACCTCGAAGCGACGGTCCCGACACCCGGCAACGCCGCGGCGATGGCGCTCTATCGCGATATCGGGGCCAGGGGCGCCGGGTGCCACATGCTCGGCGCGGGGGCTGTTGAATTCCATTATTGTAAGTTGTCCCCTCAAATCTTTGAGGCATACACCAAGCGATATGGCATGACCGAAACACAAGCAGAGACGTATCGCATTCACGGCCCAATGGATGCGAGCCACGCCGAGCGTGCCTTTGCGGTCCTGGATGAAGCCGTGAATCTTCACGGCTGGACCCTAGTGGAGGCGTCGGTCCGCGATGCCTTTGTTGCTACGAGCTTGCACTACGACGGGATGCTACACGCAGCGACGGGAACCCTGTCTTACTGGAACGGAGTACACCCATGAACGGTTTTATTTACACGATGTACGCTGGCGCCGATCCTGGTCTAGGCTGGATCATGAACGACCCGATTGTCGGCAGAATGCCGACCTTAGGTGCGTGTGTTCCAAACATTCGGCGTAACGTTGGAATCGGGGAATGGATTTTTGCGATCAGTGGCCGGGTTGCTGGCACTCAGCAGTTCGTCGTCTGCGGATTTAGGGTAAATGAGAAGATTGATCAGCTTGCCGCCTATGCACGTTTTCCGGAAAATCGGTTACGCCGTGGCCCGAACGGGCAGCTAATCGGCAACGTTATCGTGAATGCCGACGGCCGCCCGCATCCGGAGGATAAGCACACCAATTTCGAGCGCCGCCTCGAGAACTATATTGTCGGCGCCGATTCGATCATGCTCGATAACCCCAGCGAAATTGAGCGCGGTCGTGCTGAAACTATGGCCACGCTAAGCCGTATCTTTGGGCGACGAGGAAACCGAGTGTTCGACATTATCGGCCGCAGCCGGAAGATGAATGCGCAGCAGGTAGACGAACTGCGCGGATGGCTGGAATCGTTGAAGGGCTGATTTATGATGAGCCGGTTACGTGACATTTTACGGGGCGACTCGGTCGACGTCGGGAAACTCAGCACGAAGACGGATATTCCTGTAGTGCGCCTTCGTGCCTTCTCGGAGGGGGCAGATCCGACCGTCAGTGAGCTACGACGGTTGGCTGATGCACTAAGGATTTCGGTCGTCGATTTTGCTTCTCCAAGCGCGAGGGAGCGCGAAACCGAAATACTGTTCCGGAGTGCGCTGGTCTCCGGAAAGCCTGTGCCAACCGGCACCGTGTCGGGGATGTCGCGGCGGATGGCTTCATCATTTGATCTGCTCTTGAAAGCGGACCACAAAACCGGCCCCTGGTGGACTTCGCGGTTCCAGCATGGGGAAAACACATTTGAGAGCGCGGAGCGCAACGCGGCAATTTTCCGCACGCTGTTCTGCAACGACGATCAACTAAGTCCCTTACATTCGCTCCCAAAGATCGTCATCGAACGCATGGGAGCAATGGTATTCGTCCTCCGGACACCTGATCTAGACGGCGCGTCAGCATATTTATTTGGCGTGCCATTTGCCTTCGTTTCTGCTCGCTTCCCGCCTCGAATGCTTTTCACCCTAGCGCACGAATGCGGCCATCTCGTCGCACATCACAATCCGACCGAAAGCTTCGCGGTTATCGATGAAACTACGGATGCGGAAGGGCCATCGAGCCCTAATAAGGCGAACGAAGAGCGTTACGCTCATGCTTTTGCCTCCGCCCTTTTGATGCCGCGAGCCAGCGTGGGAATTGCGCTGAAGAAGATCCGTGAGAAGGCCAAGATCACACAGGATGCTGTGGGTGACCTGGAAATCGGCTACCTCGCGCGAATTTTTGGCGTTAGCTTCTGGGCAGCAGCGCGCCGGTGCGAAGACCTTGCACTACTGCCACGTGGGGGTGCCGCATCTCTCAACGAGAAGCTCGTAAAAGAATACGGGAGCGCTGAGAAACGCGCCGAACAAGTGGGCCTGCCACCAAGGCAAGAAGTAAGATTTCCACCAGTGCCTCAGACCCTCTTGGCATCGGCCATTGAACGGGTCCGATCTGGAGAACTGTCTGTAGGGCGTGCCGCCTCTATTCTCGGTTTGTCGATCGGGGACCTTATGACTGCGAACGCTCCCACAGCACATTGAACGGCATTTTTGACGCAAGCGCGATGCTCAACCTCGCCCATGGCGATGTCCTTAGCACTGTCCTCCAAATCCCAAGCCTTATCGCCCAGGTGGGACCCCAGGTGCGGAGCGAATGTGGCAGCATCGCGCCTATCCTCGACAC
>JBATYB010000163.1:0-3457 GCA_049673825.1 Methylocella sp.
AGAACCCGCCATGCTCGGCTTCCGCAAGCCAGTTCGTCGCGAAAGTGACCTTGTCGAGGGCAAGCGCGGGGAGTGTTGCAAGAGCAAGAGCCGCGAAGGGGAGAGCGAAACAGGTTTTCAATGCGAATCCTCAATCGGCCGATGGTTGCCCCGGCCGGGCCCCGCGCATGATAGCAACAATCTCGGGAAAGCTAGCCGGGAAGTTTAAATTTGGACTCACGCCCGGGTCAGGAGCTTTGGGTCGAACCGGAGACGGCGGCGAGCACAATCGCGCCGAGCACAACGCCAACGATGCCTATCACGGAAAAGACGAAACTCCGCCTGCCGGCCAAGCGCCGGCGTTCGGGCTCATCTCACGCGCAAGCGTCTCACCGGCAAGAGAGAGATTGATCGACACGACCCGCGGCGCCGCCGCGGGGTCGCCGCCGCCGCCTCCTTTGATGCGGCGCGCGGCTTGGTGAACGGGGCCGATAAGCAGCCGGTCCGCCGGCGTGCGCTTGCCGCCTTGCGTAGGCCGGAACACCGGCCTCACTTGCAGCGGCCGGGGTAGCGGCAGCTCACGGTGGTCGAAGTCGCCGTGGATGATGCGCTACGCCATCTCGGTGCCGTGCTCAAGCTGAGCTGCCGGGTACGTGTCGGCAAGCCCCTCGGGATCAACGACTCGCGGGCGGCCGCGAGGCGCGCATAGTTTTCAACGGGAAGACCGTCGAGCAATGCGGCAACCCGTTCATCGCCGCCAAAAATCGGGTGCCCGCCCTCATCGGGAGCGTTCTCCCCCTCGATCTCAATGGCTGGCGATCATGCGACCGGTTGCGGACGCAAGAACATCGCTTCATCGGCCCGGGCGAGGCCCGGGCCTCGTCGCGGAGATCCCTATGAGCCGGTGCGTTAAGACGCGGCCCCGGCGATCTTCAGCCATCTCCTCGGTCTCGGCTATCAGGGGCAAGGAAATGTGGAGCCGGCCCCCGATTTCGGCCAGCGTCGCGGACAGCTCGTCCGGCGCAATTCGGTGCATGACGCCAAGCTGCGCCGTGGCAAACGATCCGGGCGTATTCGTTATGTCATCTGTTTGTTCAGGATATTAGCAAGCCGAGATGTGCCAGCCATTTGATTGGAATACGTGATCTCATCATTTTTTCGCGGAAAGCGGAAACCGCTTCCCGGAACGATTCTTAGATGGTAAGCTAGCGGAAGCCTCGACAAATGACGGGGCACGCCACGAGCTGTGAGCCCTCTAGGGCCGGCCGGCATCTGACTGCGTCGGTTCGCACGCGGAAAGATTTCGCTCGTGGCGCTTGTCGGCCGGGCACCGAATCGAGTTAAAAAGGGAGATGGACGATGGCTATCGTGCAACCTATAGGAACCGGCTCTATAGATCGAATTGAAGGCGGCGGCGGCACCATGGTGGTTCTGATCGCAATGGTCATTCTCTTTGGCGCGGCGACGTATTTCACCGGCCGCTTGTATGGCCAAGCAGGATATATCACCTGCGGCATTGGGTTCGTGGTCGTCTGCATCACGCTAGCGTTCCTGGGCGGGTTGGGTCTCCTCGGCTAACCATAAACCCGCCAATCTATATTGCGTGGCGCGCCCAGCGCGCCACGCAACCAGGATCCTGCCTATTTGACCCGCCCATGGCAGAGGTTTGTTCTCACCTTCCGGAAGGATCGGGAGAGACGCTCGCCCGGGCGCGCGGGTGAGACCGCGACGCCGGTCCGCGGGACGAGGAGCGGTGCGCCCCTTTAGGTCGAGAGCGGGGCCGTTCCACTCTTCCCGCGCGAACCGGTCCCACGCGATGGTTTCCCGCCTGGGCGAAGCCGGTCAGAACCACGCTCCAATGTTGCGCGCCGGCGTGCCAGCCAAGGCTGGCGCTGTTTATTTCGTTTTCGCGACGTAAATTATCGGCTATGCTTAAGCAAGGCAAGGCGGTCCTCGCCGGTCTTTGTGCCGGGGATCGCGCGCCTCGCGCCACGCCTGCGGTGCCGGAAAAGACGCGTTGGCAAAAAGGCCGCGGTTCCTCTGCCGGCAAGGCGCCGCATGAACCGGGACGGTCAAACAGATGCCGCTGGTTACCGGCTTCGAACCATTTCAATCCGCTAAGGGACAGGCGGATCTTTTCGCGGCCCTTTGGGCAAGGCTGCGGCAGGAGGCCGAAGACGCGTTCGCGCGCCCTGGCGCCCGTTTTCGTTAATTCGATTTTGAACCGCCCGGCCTTCGAGGACGTGGTCATTCACCGGATTTCGGCGCGGCTCGGCAATGAGATTGTTCCAGCTTCTCTCGTCTATGATTTGTTTGGCCAAGCGGTCGCGGGCGACGCGACGATTGGCGCGGGTTTCCGGGCCGACATTGTCGCGGTGCTAGACCGCGATCCGGCCTGCGAACGTTTGATCGAGCCGTTGCTCTATTTCAAGGGGTTCCACGCCATCCAAACGCATCGGCTCGCGCATTGGCTCTGGACCAATGGCCCCACGGATTTCGCGTTCTGTCTGCAGAGCCGGTCGACCGACGTGTTTCAGACCGACATCCATCCGGCGGCGGTGTTTGGCAAGGGCATCTTTTTCGATCACGCGACCGGTCTCGTGGCCGGCGCGACGAGCGTCATCGGCGACGATGTTTCGATCCTCCAGAATATCACTCTCGGCGGGACCGGCAACGAAACCGGCGACCGGCACCCTAAGGTCCGGCGCGGCCACATGATTGGCGCCGGCGCGAAATTTCTCGGCAACATCGAAATCGGGGCGTGCTCGCTGATTGCCGCGGGCCCGGTCGTTTTGCATCCGGTGCCGCCCAATACGACCATGGCAGCCGTGCCGGCTCGGGCGGTGGGAACGGCAGGCTGCGCCGAGCCCTCGCGCAGCATGAATCAAATCTTGAGCCAGCTTGCCTATGATTCCTTCACCTATGCAATTTGAAGGGCGCCGTTCCAAAGGCCATCCTTACGACGTGAAGACCGGCCATGCCGCGCGCGGCGCGGGGGTTACCCATCTTTCATGCCGATCATTCGCCAGGAGCACCGTTCGCCTTCGGCGCTCGCCTGCAATCTCGGTCTGACATTGTTGTGAATGCGGGCGCGCCGGACATGACGTTTCATGCTTGCCCGGCGTGCCGAAAGGAGGCACGATCAGACTGAAATCGATGGGTGATCTAGGCAATGCCGGTTACCGGCGTATGTTTCAAATCCGGCAGCAAGGGTGGCTCTGGCAATAGTAACGTTGCCGGCATCTTGGCGGATTTCCTTGACGAAGCCGGGAAACCAAAGGCTACTCGCCATCGTTTATTCTTAGGAGGTGGCCGTCTCTAACCGAACCGGCCGAAGGAGGAAACACGAGATGTCGCTGAGAATCAATTCCGAAGCGCCTAACTTTACCGCGGAAACCACGCAAGGCACGATAAACTTCCATCAATGGATGGGCGACGGCTGGGCTATCCTTTTTTCGCATCCAAACGATTTCACGCC
>JBATYB010000164.1:0-3268 GCA_049673825.1 Methylocella sp.
CCTCCATGGTGAGCATCTTGCGGGTCATGTGCCCGCGCAGCTTTTCCGGATCGTGGAAGACCGCGTGCAGAATCGCGAGTTTTTCCGGGTCGGCGAGATCGTCCAAAGTGAGATCGAAGGTTTTCGAAAGCGTGTTCGTCCAGGTGGTCACGATCTTAATCGCGTTGGTGTCGCAGACCACATTCAACGGCGGGTGTTCGAGGTTCCAGGCATATTGCGAGAGCTGTTTCAAGGCCTCGCCGAGGCTTTTCTTTTTCTTTTTGTACTCGAAGGCGAAGTAGCCCTTCTTCCAGACATCGGCGAAGCCCGGCCTGCCGGAGGATTTGAGCGCGCCTTTCTCGAAACAATAACGCTCGCCCGAAGGATCGTCCTCTACCGGGGTCGGATGGTTGACGAGACGGCAGAGATCGATGAAATGCTCTTGCGCCGTCTGCCGCTCGGTGAGCGCGACGGGCTTCCATTTCCGGATGAACTCAAGCGGGGTCATGGCGCAGGTTTAGCACGAGCCGGAGGCAAGTTGCGAGACGGGCCTTGCGGCGGCGGTTGTCGGCTTATAAGCCGCCGATGTGCGGGGCCGCGCCGCTCGCTCAGCCAGACGCTTTTGCCCGCGCCAATGAGAGTCACCGATGCGGTCCTTGGATGATTTCGCTATTTCCAAATTGGCGGAGCTCGAACGCGCCTCCTTGCGGCGCACGCTTGCCGAGATTTTTCGCGAGGATGGCCCATGGGTCAAGCGCGACGGCCGCCGCTATTTGTCCTTCTCCTGCAACGATTATCTCAACCTTTCCCATCACCCCGCGCTCAAGGCGGCGGCCACCGCCGCGATAAAACACTTTGGGGTAGGCGCCGGGGCGTCCCGCGCGGTCACCGGCAATCATCCTTTATTTCGCGAGCTGGAGGAGAGGCTCGCGCGGCTCAAGGGGACCGAAGCCGCCTGCGTTTTCGGTTCCGGCTACCTTGCCAATGCCGGCATTGTCCCGGTGCTCGCGGGCGCACCGGATCTGATTGTGATCGACGAGCTCGCGCACGCCTGCCTCTGGGCGGGGGCGCAGCTCTCGCACGCACGCACGTTGACGTTCCGCCACAACGACGTTGGTCACGCACAAGCGTTGCTCAGTGAAAACCGGTCGCGCTTTCGCCACGCGTTGCTCGTCACCGACGGGGTGTTTTCCATGGACGGCGATCTTGCCCCCTTGCAGGAACTCGCGGCCCTCTGCGCCGCCTTCGATGCTTGGCTCATGACCGATGACGCGCACGGCCTCGGCGTGATCGGCAACGGCCGCGGCTCGGCCTTCGCGGGGGGCCTGAGCGGGCTGGTCCCATTGCAAATGGGGACCTTGTCGAAGGCGATCGGCGGCTATGGCGGATATTTATGCGCGTCGCGGGCCGTGATCGATTTGATGAAGACCCGCGCGCGGACTCTGATCTATTCGACCGCCTTGCCGCCCGCGATGGCGGCGGCGGCGATCGCCGCCTTGACGATCATCGAAAGCGAGCCCGGATTGACCGCAAAACCTCTCGCCAAGGCGCGGGCGTTCACCTCGCGTCTTGGCCTTCCTGAGGCGCAAAGCCCGATTGTCCCGCTTGTCCTCGGCGCGCCGGAGGCGGCGTTGCGAGCATCAAACAAATTGGCGGAGCAAGGTTTCCTCGTGACGCCGATCCGTCCGCCCACGGTCCCGATTGGCACCGCGCGGCTGCGCTTCGCCTTCACGGCCCTGCATCCCGACGAAGAGATCGCCCGCCTCGCCGAGGCCGTGCGTGCTCTCGTCGCATTTGCGCCCGTGCGCAAGGAAACGCTTAAGTGCCCGCCGTCTTCATAACCGCCACCGGGACTGATGTTGGCAAGACTTTTGTCGCCGCAGGCCTTATCCGTTACTTCCGCGGGCTCGGACGACCAGTCAATGCCTTAAAACCTCTCGTGAGCGGCTTCGATCCGGCCGCGCCTTCAGGCAGCGATCCGGCCGTGCTCCTCGATGCGCTGGGCCGCGAAGTCACGCCGGACGAACTCAACCGCATCTCCCCGTGGCGCTTTCGCGCGCCGCTTTCCCCGGACATGGCGGCACGGGCCGAAAATAAAGCAATCGATTTGCAAGCGGTCGTCGATTTCTGCCGCGAGGCAATCGCGCGAAACGATGGCGCCCTCCTAATCGAAGGCATCGGCGGCATCATGGTTCCGCTCGACGCGCGCCACACGGTGCTGGATTTGATTCGTTTGCTCAACCTGCCATTGGTCCTCGTCGCTGGCAGTTATCTTGGGACGCTTAGCCATGTCCTTTCCGCGCAGGAGGTGATTTTGCGGCACGCGCTCGATCTGCGCGCGATTGTCGTCAGCGAGACGGACGGTGCCACGGTGTCGGTCTCGGCGACAGTGACGACGCTCGCCAATTTCACCAAAGCCCCTTTGGTTGGCTTGCGGCGGCAAGTTCCAGGGGCGCGACACGACACGCTCTTTCAGCGTTTGGCGGAGCTGATCGCCTGAACGCGCGTGCCGCCAATGACGAGGAAGCGGCAGGAGGCCGCGCGTCGATCCACGCGACACTACTCGCGCTTGACAGATTTGACGGAAGCGGACTTTTTGCTGCCTACATGTTTTCCGGCCTTCCTATGGTTGTGCGAGGCCGCGCGCTCAAGTTCGCTCTCCAGGGAATCGAGTCCCAACTGGGTTCTGAGCTTCGGCCGCTCGGGATCGGTTCCGGTTACCGGCTGATAGGCGAGACTGTCCGGCGGCGGCCGTGTCTCCCGCACGAAATCCCTTGCTTCCGGGACGTCGGCCCAAATTTTCGCGTGCATCACGGTGTCAAGCGGCGAGCCGCCCGGCTTTGCCTCTTGCGCATGAGCAAGCGAGCCAAAGCCAAGACAAATCGCGGCAAGCGCCACCAGTGTGACAGGCCGCGCGTAAAGGTGAAGGAGCCGGTTTCGTTTCATTTCAGCGTGCCAGTGCCGGAACTTTGTTTGGTTGCCTATCGGCACAATCCAAGTTTATTGTGTCGGAACCGCGACGAAACGCTTCGCGGATTTGCGATTCCTGAACCTGCGTTTTGAGCCGCGCGAAAGCGCGGAAAATCCAATGACGGCGAGAAAAATCAAGCGCTTGGAGGCTGGGCGGATCGAGCGCCCGCTCACCCCGCCAAAGGCTGAAATTACGACATGGGCCGAGGCCGGCGCATCGCCGAAACCCGCCGCGTCCGAGCGGGTTGCGCCAGTCGTTGCGGCTGACGCGGCTGCTGGCCTTGATCGCAAAGCTCCGGCGCGAGGCCCCGCCGGAGCC
>JBATYB010000165.1:0-2865 GCA_049673825.1 Methylocella sp.
GACTCGACAAGGGCTTATCAAGGCACCCGCGGACAACTCGATCCGCGATTCCTGCGCGCGCTCGAACGCGTCACCTTGGGCGATGTTCGGCCCGGCCTGACCTTGATCCTCGACCTTCCGGCGGCCGAAGGCCTCGCCCGCGCGGCGGCGCGGCGCGGCGCGGGAGAAGCGCCCGATCGTTTCGAGCGCGAGGAGCTGGAATTTCACGAGAGCCTTCGCGCCGCTTACCTGGCGATAGCGGCGGCGGAACCGGTGCGCTGCGCTGTCATCGACGCGGCGCGCCCCGAGGAGGACGCGGCGCAAGCGATCTTCGAGGTTGTTTTAAACAGGCTCGTCGCTCCGGCGGCGAAGCTGGCGAGGCGTGGCTAGCATGATGGCGCCCAAAACCTTCGAAACCAATCCCGAGTCCGACCGGTTTGAAGACACCCCGCATCCGCGCGAGAGCTATAATTGCTTCGGTCACGCCGAGACGGAAAGGGAATTCATTCTGTCCTATTTGTCGGGACACTTGCCGCAGGCTTTCATTGTGGGCGGACCGCCCGGCGTAGGCAAAGCCACCCTCGCCTGGCGCCTCGCGCGTTTTCTTCTGGCGAACCCCAATCCGGCGGCCGCCGCGGGCGAGGCGAGGGCGGATCTTTTTGTCGCCCCCGATCATCCGGTCTCTCGTCAAATCGCGGCAATGGCGCATCCCGATCTCGTGCTCCTGCGCCGCGAGTGGAACGAAAAAGACAAAAGGTTCTTTACCGAAATTCGGGTCGAGGATGTCCGCCGCGCCATCCACATGTTCCAGCAGGCGGCGGGGCGGGGCGGCTACAGGATCTGCATCCTCGACTGCGCCGAGGACCTCAACCCGTCCAGCGCAAATGCGCTTCTGAAACTCATCGAGGAACCGCCGCCGCGCTCGCTGTTTCTGATCGTGGCGCACCGGCCCGGGCGTATGCTCGCGACGCTGCGTTCACGCTGCCGGAAAGTCGTTCTCAAACCCCTGGCGGCGGCCGCCATCAGCCAATTCGTGGCGGCGCTCGGACCACCTTGGTCCGCCGCCGGCGAAACGAAGCTTGAGGCCGCGATCGCGCGCGCGCAGGGCTCGATCCATAATGTTTTGCGGCTCCTCGACGATCGCGGAATCGAGCTCGACACAAATCTCGGACGCATGTTGGACGATCTGCCGCGGATAGATTGGAGCAAGGTCCATGCGTTGGCCGACCGGGTCGCGGCGCGCCACAACGGCAAGGATTACGAGACGATGCTCGCCGCGATCGATGCCTGGCTCGATGCCAGCGTGCGGCGCGGCGCGCGCACCTCGGACGGCAACTGCGCGAAGCGGCTTGCGCCCTACGCCCTTGTATGGGAAAAACTTAGCGAGGCGGCGCGCGAGACCGAAACCTTCAATCTGGACAAGAGGCCGCTTGTCCTGTCCCTGTTCGCCGATTTGGCGGCGGCATCGCGGGCGTCTTCATCCTGAAACGGGACGCACGAGGGGCCATTATCCGGGGTTCCGCGCGAAACTTTTAGATTGCAAGTTCATGAGTGCCCGCTCCCCGTTCTATATCACGACCGCGATACCCTACGCCAATGGCGCGCCGCATATCGGACATGCCTATGAGCGGATCGCGGCCGATGCGATCGCCCGCTTCAAGCGGCTCGACGGCTACGATGTCTTGTTCGTCACCGGGATGGATGAACATGGCCAGAAGATGCAGCGGACCGCGGCCCAAGAAGGCCTTACCCCGCAACAACTCGCCGACCGCACCGCGGCGCAATTCGCTGCGATGGGCACTGCTCTTTTTGCCGAAGCCTGCGACGTCGTGCGCACCACCCAATCCCGCCACCACGCTTCCGCGCGCGAGCTTTGGGCCAGGATGGCGGCGGCGGACGACATTTATCTCGCCAAATATCCCGGCTGGTATTCGGTTCGCGACGAAGCTTTTTTCGACGCCGAGGATCTGACCGAAGGGCCGGGCGGCACCCGTCTTGCCCCGACCGGCGCGCCGGTCGAATGGGTCGAGGAGGAGAGTTATTTCTTCAAGCTTTCGGCGTATCAGGACCGGCTCCTCAACCTTTACCGTGATTGCCCCGATTTCGTGACGCCGGAAAAATACCGCAACGAAATTATTGCGTTCGTCGAACGGGGCCTGACCGATCTTTCGATCAGCCGTTCGACCTTCGACTGGGGCATTCCGGTGCCCGGCGATACGCGCCATGTGATGTATGTCTGGGTCGATGCGTTGGCGAATTATATCACCGGAACCGGTTTCCCGGACCCTGACGCGTCGCGCGCGCATTTTTGGCCGGCGGCCGCACATATGATCGGCAAGGACATCACCAGGTTTCATGCCGTCTATTGGCCGGCGTTCCTGATGTCGGCCAAACTTGCGCTGCCTCGCCAAATCGTCGTCCATGGTTTTCTCTTCAACCGGGGCGAGAAAATGTCGAAGTCGGTCGGCAATGTGATCGATCCGCTTGCGCTCGCCGGACATTATGGCGCCGACCAGTTGCGGTATTTTTTGCTGCGCGACGTGCCGTTTGGCCAGGACGGCACCTATTCGCATGAAGCCATCGTCAATAGGATCAATGCCGATCTTGCCAACGATCTCGGCAATCTCGCGCAGCGCTCCTTGTCGATGGTCGCCAAGAATTGCGGCGGGATATTGCCGGCGCCGGCCGCGCTGAGCGAAGCCGACCGGGCACTCTTGGCGCAAGCGGCGGCGCTTCCGGCAAAATCCCGCGCCGCGATGCAAGACCATGCCTCGCACATGGTCCTGACCGAGATCTGGCGCGCGGTCGGCGAAGCCAACCGCTATTTCGCCAGCGAGGAACCTTGGGTAAAGCGGAAAAATGACCCGCCACGGATGCAAACGATCC
>JBATYB010000166.1:0-6533 GCA_049673825.1 Methylocella sp.
TTCCAGAAACACCCAGGCAAATACCTGGACTGGAATCTTTAGGCAACCGGAAATTCAGGAGTTTCAACCATGCGTAATTTGTTCCATCGCTTTGTCAAGGATCAATCCGGCGTCACGGCCATCGAATATGGTCTCATCGCCGCCCTGATCGCCGTCGTGATCATCACCGCCGTGAAAGCGATCGGCACCGACCTCTCCGCCACATTCACGTCCGTCGGCAACGCTTTGGTCTGATAGCGTCCGCGCCGCCTGTCCGGCGCCCGGATTTTGGCAGACGCCAAAAACGGGCGTCCGGCGGGGCACCAACAAAGGAGAGGCTCATGCGCCATTTGTTGCATTGCCTTATCGACGATCAATCCGGGGTCACGGCCATCGAATACGCTCTCATCGCCGGCTTGATCGCGCTCGTCATCATTACCGCCGTGACCGCGATCGGCACCGACCTCTCGGCCACATTCACGTCCGTCGGCAACGCTTTTGTCTGATAGCGTCCGCAACCGCCCTGTCACGCCGCGCAACTGCAAGGCACCGCCTTATTCGAAAGCCGGGACGCCGAACGGTGCGCGCGGCGGGGCGCCGGAAACCGCCCGGAGCCTTACCCATGATAACTTCATTCATCCGGTTTGCCGGCGATGAGTCTGGCATCACGGCCATCGAATACGGCCTCATCTGCGCTTTGGTCGTGATCGGCATCATCTCCCACGTGAGATCGATCGGCACGACCCTTGCGGCCAATTTCTTCGGGCCCGTCGCCAGCGGTTTCACTTAATGGCGCCGGTCCCGCGCCGGCTTGATATCACAAATTCCTTGCTATCGGGTTCGAGCATGTTGGCCGTCAAAGCCCTCCGCGCGAGGCACGCACCAATTCGGGGCGCGGCGCCGCCCCGCCAACTCGGCCCCCGGTTCCACCCGGCGATCCCTTGCGGTTGCCGCGAACCATTATCCGCCTGGCGTTGGAATGGACCTTGAAAGATCATGCTTGAAGCCGCGACGCTGTTGTTATTCCCGGCCCTGATGGTCTTCGCCGCCATTTCCGACCTCTTGACGCTGACGATTTCGAATCGCATCTCGATCGCGCTCGCCGTCCTGTTCATTGCCATGGCGTTTGCCTGCGGCCTCCCCGCTAGGGAAATTTTGTGGCATCTCGGCTGTGGCGCGGCGATGCTCATTGTCGCTTTCGGCTTGTTCGCGCGCGGCTGGATCGGCGGCGGCGACGCAAAGCTCGCGGCGGCGACCGCGATCTGGCTCGGTTTCGATCATCTCGGCGATTACGCGCTTTCCGCCAGCGCTCTCGGCGGTCTGCTCACCCTCTCGATCATCGTGCTTCGAAAATGGCCTTTGCCGGGAGTTCTCCAGGCACGCCAATGGGCCACCCGCCTGCATGAGCCCGGCACCGGCATCCCTTATGGCATCGCCCTCGCGAGCGCCGGCCTCATTCTCTACCCCGAAACCGCGATCTGGCTCGCCGCCGCCGCGATCCAATGAACCTGCAGGGAGTCGCCGCGATGCCAACAGAGTGGGCCATCATCCTGGCGGTCGCCGTCTCCGATGCCATCCTTCTAGCCGAAACCTCCTTTCGCCTGGAAGCCTCCCCGCAACTGAGGATCCTCGCTGACTTGATCCCTCTCGCCGTGGCTTTTGTGATTTGCCGCCGGTGGAGAAAATTCCCCCGAATAACCCACAGATTAGCAAATCTCATCCGCACCGTCCTCACGCTGGTGCTGTTCACCAATGCCGCTGTCATTCTGAATTTCATCCTCACCGGTATTCTGCCCCTGCCCAGATGGGATGGAGCACTGGCAACCGCCGATCGCGCGCTCGGTCTGAATTGGCTTGATATGTACCAGTGGCTCACCCGTCACCCGGCAATCGAGGCCGGCGCGCGCGCGGTATACAGTAGCCTTGGCCCAGAGATGCTGATCCTGCTCTTTGCCCTGGAACTGCTCGGCCACCACAACCAGGCAAGGGCATTTTCACGCTGGTTCATGGTTTCAGCGATTGCCACCGTAGGTATCGGGATACTCATCCCTGCCGCGGGCGCTTTTGTCTACTACCACCTGCCCGTAGCCTCCACCACCGGTTACGTTGCCCAATGGGCCGACCTGCGCAATGGCACTTTACGCACCATCAACCCGTTGAACAATCAAGGCCTGGTGGTCTTTCCTTCCTTCCATGCCAGCCTCGCCGTGCTATCTGCCTGCGCCGCATGGCCGTTGCGCGTCCTCAGATACCCATTGCTGGCGTTAAATCTGCTCGTCATCCTGTCCTGTCCCGCCATGGGAGGGCACTATTTCATCGATCTCATCGCCGGCATTATTTTGGCCGCTTTAACCATAAGCCTGCCTGGGTACATCTTGTCCGGCATACGGCGATCGAAGAAAAATATTCGCCACGCGGACGCGCCCGTCTTCGCTTCGAAGTGATGCGCGGCGGAGCGATCGGCAACGGCTGGACCCGAAACCGCGATCTGGCTCGCCGCCGCCGCGGCTATCCATTAAACTTGCAGGGAGTTGCCTCGATGCCCATAGAGTGGGCCGCCATCCTGGGGGTCGCCGTCTCCGATGCCATTCTTCTAGCGGAAACCTCCTTTCGCCTGGAAGCCTCCCCGGAACTGCGGATTCTCTTTGTGTGGACCCTTTTCGCCGTGGTTCTTGTGATTTGCCGCCGGTGGAAAAGTTTCCCCCGAACCACCCACAGATTAGCCCATCTCACCCGCACGGTTATCTCGCTGGTGCTGTTCACCAATGCCGTTTCAATTCTGAGTTTCATCCTCACCGGTATTCTGCCGCTGCCCAGATGGGATGGAGCACTGGCAACCGGCGATCGCGCGCTCGGTCTGAATTGGCTTGATATGTACCAATGGGTCACCCGTCACCCGGCGATCGAAGCCGGCGCCCACGCAGCATACTTTAGCCTTGGCCCGGAAATGCTGATCCTGTTCATCGCCCTGGAGCTGCTCGGCCACCACAACCAGGCACGGGCATTTTTACTGTGGTTCATCATTGCAACGATTGCCGCCTTAGGTATCGGGACACTCATTCCGGCCGCGGGCGCTTTTGTCTACTACCACCTCCCCGTGGCCTCCACCACCGGTTACGTTGCCCAATGGGCCGACCTCCGTGATGGCACGTTACGCACCATCAACCCGTTCGACAATCAAGGCCTGGTGATCTTTCCCTCCTTCCACGCTGCCCTCGCCGTGCTATGTGCCTGCGCCGCATGGCCGTTGCGCATCTTCAGATGCCCATTGCTGGCTTTAAATCTGCTCGTCATCCTGTCGTCTCCCGCGATGGGAGGGCACTATTTCATCGACATCATCGCCGGCATTATTTTAGCCGCTTTTACCGTAAGCCTGCCCGGGTACATCTTGTCCGGCGTCTTGCGATCGAAGAAAAATATTCGCCACGCGGACGCGCCCGTCTTCGTTTCGAAATGATGCGCGGCGGAGCGATCGGCAAAATCATGCGGGAAATTCTCAAAAGCGGGAGTTGGCTGAGCGAACAACGCCTGCGGGTCTATCCATTAATGCTTCTCAGCTTTGCGGTCGTCACCGTGGCGGCCATGGCCGCGACCGCGCACGGCAGGCTCGACGCGGCCGGGCGTCCACTCGGCACGGATTTTTCGCAGGTATGGGTCGCGGGGCTGGAAACGTGGCGCGGCCATCCCGAGGAACCTTTCGATGTGGCGCGCCACATCGGCGAACAGCGCGCGGAATTCGGCGAAAACAGCCACGTCTACGGCTGGCATTATCCGCCCTTTTTCCTCGCGCCGGCGGCGCTGCTCGCGCGTCTGTCCTATCTTCAAGCGCTGGCGGTCTGGCAGATCGCCACGCTGGCGCTCTATCTTGCGGCCGTCGTCGCCATCCTGGGCGACTGCGGCCTGCCCCGCGCGCGCATCGTTGTCACGGCGCTGGCCTTCCCCGCCGTGCTGATCAATTTAGGACATGGCCAGAACGGCTTCCTGACCGTGGCTCTGCTCGGCGGCGGATTTCTCCTGTTGGAGCGCCGCCCGCTTCTCGCCGGCACATTGCTGGCGCTGCTCGCGTATAAGCCACAATTCGGGCTCGTCATTCCGGCGGCGCTGATCGCCGGCCGGCACTGGCGCGCGGTTGCCTCCGCCGCCGTGACGCTGGCGCTCATGACGGTAGCGACGGTCGCGGCCTTCGGTCTCGAAAGTTGGGCCGCCTTCGCGAGGAGCCTTGCCTTCACGCGAGAATTCGTGATCGAACAAGGCGCGGCGGGGTTCGCGAAAATTCAGAGCGTCTTCGCCGGCGTGCGTCTTATCGGCGGCGGTGTGCGGACAGCCTACGCCGCGCAAGCGGTCATCACCGTGCTGGCGCTGGCGGCCGTGGTTCTACTCTGGCGCTCGAACGCCGACCGGCGGATAAAGGGCGCGGCGGCCATCATGGCGACGCTGCTGACGACGCCCTACTGTCTCGACTACGACATGATGGCGCTCAGCCCGGCGATCGCGCTAATGACCGCGCATGGCGTCGAAAACGGTTTCGGCCCATTCGAGAAAACCTGTCTCGTCCTTGCTTTCGCCGCGCCGCTCGTCGCCCGGCCGCTCGCGACGTTTCTTCCCCTGCCTATCGGCGCATTGACGATGATGGCGGTCTTCGCGGTGATCGTTTGGAACGCGCGGCGCGACGAAGCCTTGGCGGCGTCGATGCCGCTCGCGACGTCGTGAACGGGAGAAATTCGCAAGGACCGGAAACCGCGATCTGGCTCGCCGCCGCCGCCGAAAGCTGGCTCCGCGCAATCCTCGCCACGACCATGCGCGGCGCGGCCATGGCGCGCGCCCCCATTCGGATTTGCTGGGCATTTTGCTCATATCTGGCATAGTTAATGCTTCCAAGTCTTTGACGCGCCAATCACCGCGGTTCGCCCGCGCTGCTTCAGTCCCGCGGCCCGTTCTTGGCCGCCGGTGGCGTGCTCGCGATTTGATGCGATAAGTGCAAACATTTGAGAAAGACCAGGTGCCGCCCACCATGACGAAGACCCTCGGCGACAAGGAGCGCGGGCAAATGCCGGAGCCGCGATGCTTCGATGAAATGACCTTAGCGGACGGCGCGATCCGGCCGGTCTACGGCAAGATCGCGAGCTGGCTCGCGGCGACGCCGGCCGGGCTTCTCGCCGCGCGCCGCGCGCAAGCGGAGCTGTTGTTTCGCCGGATCGGCATCACCTTCGCGATCTATGGCGAGGGCGAACAAGACGGAGCCGAGCGGTTGATCCCTTTCGATATCATTCCCCGCATGATGCTGCGTTCGGAATGGAGCCTTCTCGAAGCCGGCCTCGTGCAAAGGGTGAAAGCCCTCAACCTGTTCCTCGCCGATATCCATGGCGCACAGGAGATCGTCAAGGCGGGGCGCGTCCCGGCCGATCTTGTCGCGCGCAACGCCGAATTCCGGCCGGAAATGGCCGGTTGGCGGGTGCCGCACGATATTTACATCCATATCGCCGGCATCGATGTCGTCCGCACCGGCGAAGACGATTTCTATGTGCTCGAGGACAATGTCCGCACCCCGTCGGGGGTCTCCTACATGCTGGAGAATCGCGAGGTCATGATGCGCCTCGCGCCCGACCTTTTCGCCGAGCATCGCGTCGCCCCGGTCGAGAATTATCCGGATGCCCTGCTCGCTGCTTTGCGTTCCGTGGCTCCCTCGGCAACGGCGGCGGAGCCAACGATCGTGGTGTTGACGCCCGGCCGGTTCAACTCGGCCTATTACGAACATTCCTTCCTGGCCGATAAGCTTGGCGTCGAACTCGTCGAAGGCGGCGACCTGCTCGTCGAGGACGATGTCGTCTATATGCGCACCACGGAGGGCGCGAAAAGAGTCGATGTCATCTACCGGCGGATCGACGACGGTTTCCTCGATCCGCGCGCGTTCAGACCGGAGTCGATCATCGGCGTCGCCGGCCTGATGGGCGCCTACCGGGCGGGCAACGTGACCATCTCCAATGCCGTCGGCACCGGCATCGCCGACGACAAGGCGATCTATACCTATGTGCCGGAGATTATCGAATTTTATCTCGGCGAAACCGCGATTTTGAACAATGTGCCGACATGGCGCTGCCGCGAGCCCGGCGCTTTGCGTTATGTGCAGGAACATCTCGCCGAGCTTGTCGTGAAGGAAGTCAACGGCTCGGGCGGCTACGGCATGCTTGTCGGGCCGCATGCCTCGAAGGCCGATTGCGAGGTTTTCGCGGCGAAACTCGCCCGCGATCCGGATAATTTCATCGCTCAACCAACGCTCGCGCTCTCCACGACCCCGACTTTTTTCGATGCCGGCATCGCGCCGCGCCATGTCGATTTGCGGCCCTTCGTTCTCACCGGCGCGAATGGCATAAGGGTCGTGCCCGGCGGATTGACGAGAGTGGCCTTGAAGGAGAAATCGCTCGTCGTCAATTCGAGCCAGGGCGGCGGCACCAAGGATACCTGGATCGTCGAGGATTCGATCTTCGACGAAAATCTTTCGATGCAAAGCCAAAGCCAAAGCCAATCGACAACTTGAAATCGATCATGCTCTATGC
>JBATYB010000167.1:0-9376 GCA_049673825.1 Methylocella sp.
AAGGGGCTGCGCGCGGGCGGTGACGATTATCTCGCCAAGCCTTACGCATTTTCAGAGCTTCTGGCGCGGGTCGAGGTGCTCGCCCGGCGAAACCGGCCGGGCCTGGGCGAGGAAACCGTCTTTCGCGTGAACGGCCTGGAGCTTGACCGTCTTGCCCATAAGCTGACCCGCGACAGCAAGGAAATTCAGTTGCAGCCGCGCGAATTCCGCTTGCTCGAATATTTGATGAAACATGCGGGCCAAGTGGTCACTCGGACGATGCTGCTCGAAAACGTATGGGACTATCATTTCGATCCGCAAACCAATGTCATCGACGTTCATATTTCGCGGCTGCGCGCCAAGATCGACAAAGGCTTCGACCCTCCGCTCCTCCAGACGATACGCGGTGCCGGATACATGATACGCGATGGCTCTAGGTAAACTCTTTCGCACCACGGTGTTCAAGATATCGCTCGCCTATTTGGCGATTTCCGCGATCGGCGCCGGGCTCGTCCTCGGCGCTGTCGGCTGGAACATGGAGCACCTGATCCACGAGCAGGTCGCGCAGACCATCGACACCGATATTGCCGGACTTTCCGAGCAATATGCGCAAGGCGGCATACGCCGCCTTGTCAACATCATCCAAAAGCGGACCCGCCGGCCCGGCGCCGGTCTTTACCTCGTCACCACCGCGGCGGGGGAACCGATCGCCGGCAATATCGCGAGCCTGCCGCCGGATATTCTGACCCGTCCTGGCCTTGTCGAGACCGCTTACCAGCCTTCGGGCGATACGGGCGGAAAACACCGGGCGCTCGCGCGCAATTTTGTCTTGGCGGGCGGTTTCCACCTGCTCGTCGGGCACGACCTCGCGGAAGGCGAAGGCTTGCGCCATATTCTCGGCGAAGCCCTGCTCACTTCGCTCCTTTGGCTCGTGGTGATCGGAACGCTTGGCGGGCTATGGGTTGCAAGGCGCGTTCTCAATCGCGTCGATTCAATCAACGCCAACGCGCAGGCAATCGTCGCCGGCGATCTCTCCGGCCGGTTGCGGTTGACCGGGACCGGCGACGAACTCGACCGGCTCGTGCAAAATTTCAACGCCATGCTGGAGCGGATCGCTATATTGATGGCGGGATTGAAGGAAGTTTCCGACAACATCGCGCACGATCTCAAGACCCCCTTGACCCGGCTCCGCGGCGGCGTGGAACTAGCATTGCGCAGCGCCAAAAGCCCGCAGGACTATCGCGGCGCGCTCGAAAAAGCGCTCGACGAATCCGAGCGGCTGATCCAAATCTTCGACGCGTTGTTAAGCATCGCCCGCGCGCAAGCAGGCGCCGGGCGCGAAGGCATGATCGATTTCGACGCCTCGTCCGTCGCGCGAGACGTCGGCGAGCTCTACGAGCCGGTCGCGGAGGAACGCGGCATCGTGCTTGCAATTTCCGCCGAGCCGGGACTCTATCTGCATGGAAGCCGGGAGCTTGCTGGTCAGGCCGTCGCCAATCTCGTCGACAATGCTTTGAAATACGGGAGCCCGGAAGCGGCGGGCCGCGGCCTGGACCCCGCGTCCGCGCAAGCTCCCAAAGGCACCGTCGAACTCTCGGCGCGGCGGAGCGGCGGCAATGTCGAGTTCGTCGTCGCGGACCGCGGTCCGGGCATCGCCGAGAACGATCGCCTGCGCGTGCTCGATCGATTCGTCCGGCTCGAAAACGCGCGCTCGCGGCCTGGCTCCGGCCTCGGCCTTTCGCTCGCCGCGGCGGTGGCACGTCTTCACAATGGAAGCTTGCGGATCGAGGATAATGACCCAGGCCTTCGTGTCGTGATTCGTCTTCCGGCGGCTCCTGTCCGGCGCGAACCACAGGCGCCGCTTGCCCTGCCGCAACCGGACAAGGCAGCATGAGCGATGTTCCTCCAGAAGACAACACGGAGCTTCCGCTTTGGCGGCGCCTGCGCGCCGCCCCGCCACTTTACGATGCGCGCCGCGCCGGCGCCCGACTCGCCGACTTTCTGGCAATGGCCGGCGGCGCGGAATTGCAAAGCCTCGCCAATGAGCCCGGCGTGCGCGCCCTTCTTCTGGCCCTTGCCGATCATTCGCCGTTTCTCTGGCAGCTCGCGACGGCGGACGCCTCCCGGCTCAAGCGATGTCTCGAGACTTCCCCCACGGCCTGCCTTGAGACGCGCCTTGCCGCTCTCGAGGAAGCCTGCGGCGAGGCCTCCAGCGAGGCCGCGATCATGCGCGCGTTGCGGCTTGCGAAGCAGGAGACCGCCCTGCTCGTCGCGCTCGCCGATTTAGGCGGCGTTTTCGACGTGATCGCGGCGACCGGGGCGCTGTCGCGCGCCGCCGATGTCTTCATATCGGCGGCGCTGCGCTTTCTTCTGCGCGATGCCGCTCGCGCGGGCCGGCTGCGGCTTTCCGATGGCGCGAAGCCGGAACAGGGATGCGGTCTCGTCATCCTGGCGCTCGGCAAGCTCGGCGCGCGCGAGCTCAATTATTCGAGCGATGTCGATATCGTGGTCTTTTTCGATCCCGATCGTGCGTCGATCGCTGAGGCGGTGGAGCCCGCGAGGCTCTTTGCGCGCATCACGAAGGGGCTTGTCCGGCTGCTCCAGGAGCGGACCAGCGATGGTTATGTCCTGCGCGTCGATTTGCGGTTGCGTCCCGATCCCGGTTCGACGGCGGTGGCGATCGCGCTGCCCGCCGCCTATTCCTATTACGAAAGTCTTGGCCAGAACTGGGAGCGCGCGGCCTTGATCAAGGCGCGGCCGGCCGCCGGCGACAAGGCGCTCGGGGAGACTTTTCTCGCCAATCTCATGCCTTTCATTTGGCGAAAGTATTTCGATTATGCCGCGATCGCGGACATTGCCGCGATGAAGCGCCAGATCCATGCCGTCCGGGGACATGCCGAGATCGCGGTCGCCGGTCACGACGTGAAACTGGGACGCGGCGGCATTCGCGAAATCGAATTTTTCGTGCAGACCCAGCAATTGGTCTTCGGCGGCAAGAGGCCGCGCCTGCGGGGCGCGCGCACCCTCGACATGCTGGATGAACTCGGCAAGGAAGGCTGGGTCACGCGCGAGGCGGTCGCGGACTTGCGCGCGTCCTATCTCTTCCTGCGCGAGGTCGAACACCGGTTGCAGATGGTCGCCGACGAGCAAACGCAGCGTTTGCCTCAAGACCCAGAAATCCTCGGGCGCTTCGCCAGGTTTTGCGGCTACACGCGGACAAGCCGCTTTTGCGGCGATGTCACGCATCGCCTGCGGCTGGTCTCGCATCATTATGGGCGGCTGTTTGAACATTCGCCGAGGCTCGATGCGGCGGCCGGCAGCCTTGTTTTCACGGGGGCTGGCGACGATCCGGAAACTCTGGAAACATTGTTGCGTTTGGGTTTCAAGAAAGCGCCGCTCGCCGCCGAGACGATCCGCGGCTGGCACTTCGGCCGCCGTCCCGCCGTGCGCACGTCTCGCGCGCGGGAAGTCCTTACCGAATTGGTGCCGCTGCTTTTGCAGGCGTTCGCGCACTCGGGCGATCCCGATGCCGCGCTCGCCGCGTTCGATTCCGCGCTGACCGGCATGCCCGCGGCAGCCGAACTTTTTTCGGTTCTGAAATCCAATCCGCCGATCTGCGAATTGTTCGGCGAAATTCTTGGCGGCGCGCCGAGACTCGCGCGCACCGTCATAAGCCGTCCGCATGTGCTCGACGCCGCGATTGATTCGGAAGTCCTCAAGGCTCGCCTCGATGAAAATGCCTTCAGGCAACGCGCCGGACAAATCCTGCAACATATATTCGAGACCGAGGAATTCCTCGATGCGCTGCGCGATTTCGCTCAGGAGGAACTCTTTCCCATCGGCCTGCGGTTGTGGTCCGCAACGATCGAACCTTCCGCGGCGGCGCTCGCCTATTCGGCGCTGGCGGCGAGCATCGTCGAGGCTTGCCTCGTTCAAGTGGAGCGCGTCTTCGCGGCCGAGCATGGGCGCGTGCCGGGAGGCAGGTCGATCGTTTTGGCGCTTGGCAAGCTTGGCTCGCGCGAAATGACCGCGGCCTCGGATCTTGATCTTATGCTCATCTATGATTTTGATCCTTCGCGGCCGGAGTCCGATGGTTCCCGGCCGCTTCACGCGGTGCAATATTACTCCCGCATAGCGCAGCGTCTGATCTCCGCGTTGACCGTCGCGACGCGGCGGGGCCGGCTTTATGAAGTCGATATGCGGCTGCGCCCATCCGGCGGCAGGGGACCGCTCGCGACCCAATTTACGAGTTTCGTCGATTATCAAACCAAGGAGGCTGAAACTTGGGAGCATATGGCATTGACCCGCGCGAGACCGGTCGCGGGCAATGTTCGACTTGGAGCGCAAACCAGCGATACGATCCGCGCCGTGCTGATGCGGCGGCGCGGCCGCGCGCTGCACCAAGACGTTTATGAAATGCGGCGCCTCATCGCGCAAGCGAAGGGAGACGGCGACCCCTGGGATCTGAAGCTTGCGGCGGGCGGGCTTATCGACATCGAATTTCTGGCCCAATATCTATTGCTGCGCCACGCCCATACCGAGCCAAGCCTCGTGGGCGTTTCGCCCTTGGCCGTGATTGAGACCGCGGCGACGCGCGGACTGCTCGGCGCCGAGAGCGCGCGCGTTTTGGCGAACGCGTACCGCCTCTTTTCGGATGTTACGCAAATCCTGCGCTTGACCTTGGACCCGGGCACCGATCCACGCGCGGCGAACGAAGCGGTCAAGCGGCGCCTTGCGAAAGTGGCCGGCCAGCCGGGCATCGGCGGGCTCGAAAGCTGCCTTTGCGACATCCGCGCCGGCGTGCGACGTGTTTTCGATCATGTTTTGTCACCCCGCTGAGGCCCGGAGCGTCTGCGGCTGCGCGGGCCGGCGCAAGGCGCCTGCCGCCAAAAGCAGCTTTTGGCGCGGCGCGTCGCTTGACCCGGGCAAATGGACGAGGACGATCGTTCCATTGCCAAGCGATGACCGGATGCGTATCGAGCCCCCATGCAGATCGACGAGCGAACGCGCGATCGCGAGGCCAAGGCCCGAGCCCTTCATGCCGTTGTCGAGGGTTCCGTCCAATTGTTCGAACGGCCGGCCAAGCCTTGCCAGAGGCGCCGGTGGAATGCCCATTCCGGTATCTTCGACATAGATATTTAGAGCGCCCTGAACCATTCGCGAGCGGACGTTGACGCGGCCGCAATTCGGGGTGAATTTAACCGCGTTGCGCAAAAGAATCGTGAGAATTTTTTCAATCGCGGCGCGGTCGGCATGGATGCGCGTGTCCGGCAAGGTTTCGGCGAGAATGCCGATTTCCTTTTCCGTGGCGATTGTTGCAACCGCCGCAACCGCTGCGCCGACCGCGGCATCGATCTCGAAATCGGTCTTCTGAAGCCGGACCCGGCCGGATTCGAGGCGCGCCATGTCGAGGACATCCGAAATCACGCCGAGCAGATATTGGCCGCTTTGTTTTATGTCGCTGCAATAACCGGCATATTTCGGCGATCCCAAGGTGCCGAATGTTTCTTGGTGCATCAACTCGGCAAAGCCGATGATGGCGTTGAGCGGCGTCCGCAGCTCGTGACTCATATTGGCGAGAAATTCGGATTTGGCCCGGTTCGCGGTCTCGGCCTCGGCCTTCTGTTCCAAATATTTCTCGGCGAGATCGGCGAGCTGCTTCGCCTGCAATTCCAGGGTTTGGCGGGATTTGCGCAAGTCGGCGACGGTCGCTAGGAGGCGCCGTTCCGAGTCCATCAATTGTTCCTCGTGGCGCTTGAGCGCGGTGATGTCGGTGCCGACCGAAACATAGCCGCCGTCCTTGGTGCGCCTTTCGTTGATTTGCAGCCAGCGGCCATCGCCAAGACGCGCCTCGTAGGTGCGCGCTCCGGCAAGCGGCCGCTCGCCAAGCGCGATTTGAGTCTGGATTACGGGAGGAGTCCCTTCCCCCATCACCCGCGCATAGGGCGTTCCGGCGAGAATCGCATCGCTCGCCAGATGATGGAATTTCTGGAATTTGGAATTGCACATGACGAGCCGGTTGCCGGCGTCCCACAGGACGAAAGCTTCCGACACGGTCTCGATCGCGTCGCGAAGGCGGATGTCGGCCGTGGCGGTGCGCTCGGCGAGGGCCTTTTGTTCGGTGATGTCGACGGCGATGCCGACGAGGTGCGGGGTTTCGCCCGCCCGCTCCCGCACGAGCTCGGCCCGCGCGCGCACCCAGATCCACTCGCCGTTTACGGTTTGCATCCGGAAAGCGTGATCGATCGAATCGGCTTGCGAACCGGTCAGCAACTCGGCCATCGTCGCGAGGGCGCCATCTTGCGGATGAACTAGCGCATCGATGTCGCCGAACGACATGAATTGGCCGGCCGGCGTCATGCCAAGCATCTCGTACATCGAATCCGACCAGTAGATACGCCCGCGCGCGAGATCCCAATCCCAGAGGCCGCAGCGTCCCCGGCCGAGCGCGGTGTCGACTCGGTTCTGCATCCTCTCGCACAATTGATTGGCCTCGCGGGCGCGCGACGCCTGCCAGAAATAGGCGATCGCCAGGGCAATCAGCACAAGGACCGTGCAGATCGAAAGGATGGTGGCGCGCAACGCCGCCGCTTCCCATTCGGCGAGGACCGCCACCATCGGATGAACGATAGCGACTTGGCCAAACGGCGGATCGAGCGTGCGCACGGCCGCCAAGGCATCCGCGCCGTCCGCGAGGTTGATACGCAAGACGCCGGCTTTTTCCGCGAAAATCGTCAATGGCTGCGAGGGCCCCAAATAATCGGCGAGCGTGGCGTTGGAGCCGGATAGCGCGGGAACGGTCGCGACAATATTGCCTGCGGCATCAGTCACGGCCAGCTGCTGCCCGCGCGCGACGGCGCGGGAAGGCGCCGCCCGCGCCAGAGCCGCCGCCGGATCGGTTTTGAGCGAATCCCTAAGCGCGCCGTTGAGATTGCCGGTGACGACGCCGGCGGTCAATTCGATGTCGGTGAAGGCATCCGTTACGGCGCGATCGTACGCCTCGCGCGTCATACCGGCTGTGATCGCGATAAGTGCGCCGGCAAAGAGCGCCACCGTGGCGGGGACCGCGCGCCGCACCCAAATTTCGCGCCGGGCTAACCGTGGACCGGCGGGTTGCGCCGCCGTACCGGCAAGTCGCCGCCATGCGCCCGCCCGAACGGGAGCATGCGCAGAATCTGCGCGCGCCATCTCAGGCCCCCTCGAAACCGACCGGAGCGACGTGCCGCATCTCTCCGAATCGATTTCATCTGAGTCTCACTTTTTTGTTTTGTCCAGAGATTAATGAAGGATGAACGCAAATTTGATCGCCGCGCGGAAAATGGCCGCCGCGGGCCGCCGCACAGAAGGACGGCAACCGAAATCAGGGCTTTGGCGCTAAACGGTCACGAGCACGATCGCGAAACCATCGTGGCCCTTGGCGCCGACGGTTTGGATCGCCGTGGCACAGACCCCGGGCTCGGCGGCGAGCAACTGATTGAACCGGCGTATCCCCTGGATATCGGGATCGGCGCTTCCGGCATCGATGACCCTGCCGTCGCGCACGACATTATCGACGATGATGAGGCTCCCCCGCGACGATAGTTTGCGGGCGAACCTGAAATACTCGGGGATGCTTTGCTTGTCGGCGTCGATGAAGGTGAGATCGAAAGCGCCGCCGCCCTCGGCGGCGATTTGTGGCAGCGTCTCCAGGGCGCGGCCAACCCGCAGATCCACCATGGCATCCAAGCCCGCGCGGGAAATATTCGCGCGCGCAACTTCGGCATATCTGGGGTCGGCCTCGAGCGTGATCAGGCGGCCACCTTCGGGCAGGGCGCGGGCGAGCCAGATGGTGCTGTAGCCGCCGAGCGTGCCAATCTCCAGAATTCTCCGCGCGCCTTGGAGGCGGGCCAAGACGTGCAAGAGCTTGCCCTGGTTCGGCGTAACTTGGATGGCCGGAAGGCCGGCCGCGCCGCTCGCGGCTAGAGCCGCGTCCAACACCGGGTCGGGCGGCACCAGCATGTGCGTGATGTATTCATCTACGGCGGTCCAAAGCGGCTCGGGCATGGATGATCCTCAAGCTTTGTGGCGGCGACGGTCAAGCGAGCGAGCGTTCGGCGATGTCCTTGACATCGGGAGACAGGCCGGCCGCGCCGGCGACGTGGCGCAGCGCCGCCTTGGCGAGGGCTCGCCGCTTGGGTTCCATCGTCCGCCAGCTCTTGAAGGCCGCAAGAAGGCGCGCCGCGACCTGCGGGTTTTTGGCGTCGAGGTCGAGGACAATTTTCGCGATAAAATCGTAGCCGCTGCCGTCTTCCGCGTTGAACTGGGTCGGATTCATGGCGGCAAAGGAGCCGGCGAGCGAGCGCATCCGGTTCGGGTTGTTAAACGAGAAAGCCTTGTGTTTCATGAGGGTTTTCACCCGGTCGAGCGTGCCTCTTTCGGGGATCGTCGCCTGCAGGGCAAACCATTTGTCGATGACGAGCGGCTCGCCGGCATGGGCGCGGCAGAAGGCATCGAGCGCGGTTTCGCGTTCTTCTCCCGGGATATGCGCGAGCACGCCGAGCGCGGCGATCTCGTCCGTCATGGTGGTGGCGCCTTCGAGCTGACGTGTGGCGAGAAGCGCGCCTTCGATCTTATCGCCGGCGGCGAAAAGATCGAGCGCGGCATTGCGCAAAGCCCGCCGCCCCGCGGCAAGGGCGTCCGGCGAATAAGGCCCAATCGGGGCCAGCCGTGCGTAGGTCGCGAGCAATATTTGCTTGGCCTCTTGTCCGATCTCCTTGCGCAGAGCTTCGCGGGCGAGATGGATCGCGTCCGGATCGACATCCTCGCCGATCTCGCGGGCGATGTCGGCCTCGCCCGGCAGTGTAATTGCCTGCGCGGTGAAAGCCGGATCGGCGCTTTTCTCGATGACGGTGGCCATCGCGGCGACAAACTCCTTGTCCCGATCCGGCACCTCGCCGGCGCGGATGCGTTCGACCGCGCGCAGGAGCAGGCGAGCGGCATACGTCTGCGCCGCCTGCCAGCGGTTGAAACCGTCGCTGTCATGCGAGATGAGCGCAATGAGATCGGCCTCGTCTGCAGCGGTTTCGAGCCGGACCGGCGCCGAGAACCCCCTGAGAATGGAGGCAACCGGGCGGCTCGCCACGTCGCGAAATACGATCCTCCGCCGCGGGGTTGAGAGCTCGATCACCCCGCGCGACAGTTCCTCCGCGCTTGCCCCATCGCGGCCGCCGGAGCGCAGTTCGATGTCGCCCCGGCCGGGAGCGACGAGTCCGAGTGCGATTGGAATGACAAAGGGCTCCTTCTTCTCCTGGCCGGGTGTCGGCTTGCAGGATTGGGAAAAATCGAGGGTGTAGGTTTTCGCCGCTTCGTCGTAGGACGCCGTGGCTTCGACGAGAGGGGTGCCCGCTTGGTTGTACCA
>JBATYB010000168.1:0-3691 GCA_049673825.1 Methylocella sp.
GCCTAGTCAGGCGTTGCGCGCCGGCCGCCGGACATCGTCGATGTGGCTTGCCATCGAGGCGGTGAAGAAGAACGAAGCCGATGTCGCGGTTTCGGCCGGCAATACCGGCGCCTTGATGGCCATGGCGAAAATTTGCCTGCACATGATGCCGGGGATCGGCCGCCCGGCGATCGCCGCGGTCTGGCCCACGGTCCGGGGCAAATCGATCGTCCTCGATCTCGGGGCGTCCATCGGCGCCGATGCGCGGCATCTTGTCGATCTCGCCGTCATGGGCTCCGCGATGGCCCGGATCGTCCTTTCCATCGAACGGCCGACCGTGGGTTTGCTGAATATCGGCGTCGAGGAAATCAAGGGCATCGACGAGGTCAAGACCGCCTCCCGATTGCTGCGCGAGACCAGTCTGCCAAATCTCGACTACCGAGGCTTCGTCGAGGGCGACGACATTGGCAAGGGAACGGTCGATGTCGTGGTCACCGAAGGCTTCGCCGGCAATATCGCCTTGAAGACCGCGGAAGGCACGGCCAATCAGATAGCGGAATATCTAAGCGAAGCGCTCGGCCGCGATTTTATGTCGAAGATCGGCTATTTTCTAGCGCGCCGTGCGTTCGCGGCATTGAAGGCCAAGATGGATCCGCGCAATGTCAACGGCGGGGTATTTCTCGGCCTTAACGGCGTGGTCATCAAGAGCCATGGCGGCTCCGACGCGGTCGGCACGGCGCACGCGGTGGAAATCGGCTATGCCATGGCCCGGCAGGAACTCTTGCGTAAAATTCGCGATTCGCTTCCGCTCTCGCGCGAGCAATTCCCCACCCAGTCAAGGTTCCGGGCGGCGGGCGCGCCGGTCGCGGCGCCCTCGGGTTCCTGAGCGGTCTTTAGGTATCGATTGGATAATTCCGTGACCCACGCAGCGTCAGGCAAGCTCCGTTCCGTCGTCTTGGGGCTCGGCTCCTATCTTCCCAAGCGCATCGTCAGCAATGCCGACCTCGAAAAGTCGCTGGCGACGACGGACGCGTGGATCGTGCAGCGCACGGGCATAAGGCAGCGCCACGTCGCCGCCGCGGACGAGCCGACCTCGCGGCTCGGTCTTTATGCGGCCAAGGCCGCCCTTGCCGACGCGGGGCTCAAGGCTTCGGATCTCGATCTCGTGATTGTCGCGACCTCGACGCCGGACTTTACCTTTCCCGCCGTTGCGACCCAGATCCAGGCCGGGCTCGGCATGACAAACGGCGCCGCTTTCGACGTCCAGGCGGTTTGTTCCGGGTTCGTCTTCGCGCTTGCCACCGCCGACAAATTCTTGGCGTCCGGATCACACCGGCGCGCCCTCGTCATCGGCGCAGAAACCTTCTCGCGTCTTCTCGACTGGACCGATCGGACGACCTGCGTTCTCTTTGGCGACGGGGCGGCAGCCGTGGTGCTCGAAGCGCGGCACGGGGAAGGAACCGCGCGGGATCGCGGCGTTCTCACGTCGCATCTTCGCTCGGATGGACGCTACCGGGAAAAGCTCTATGTCGATGGAGGGCCTTCCACGACGCGGACGACCGGGCATTTGCGGATGGCGGGAAGGGAGGTCTTTCGCCACGCGGTCGGCATGGTCGCGGATGTCGTTACGGCGGCCTTCGAGGCGACCGGAACGAGCGCCGCCGGTCTCGATTGGTTTGTGCCGCACCAAGCCAACCGCCGCATTATCGACGCGTCGGCGGAAAAACTTGGGATCGCGCCGAGCAAAGTCATCGTCACCGTCGATTTGCACGCCAACACCTCGGCCGCGTCGATTCCACTCGCCCTTGCGGTCGCGCGCGACGACGGCAGGATCAAGCAAGGCGACCTTGTGATGATCGAAGCGATGGGCGGCGGTTTCACCTGGGCATCGGCGCTTATCCGCTGGTGAACTTTTCGGCCAGGGCCGCCGCCGGAAGTGGCTTGCCATGGCGCAAATTTTGTTCCAGACTTTCAACCACCCGTCGGATGGCTTCGCCACGGGGACACGGAACAAGCGGTAGATCGGGATCTGACCACGGGTGCGAGGATGGACCGCCGAGGCCACGAAACTTTGGTCAAAATATCGAAGATGAAAAAACTTAGAGCGAGCGGATGTTCGCGAATCACGGCTGTTTCGAGCAGGACACGCTCCAGCTTATCGAACTAGCACAGGTCCTCGACGATTGAACGCCGCCGTCAGATTTCAAGATTGGCTACGAATGCGGACCGCGCCGAGGCCAGATATGCTCGTTTCCTTAGCCGGACGGGGCCCGGCAGGCGGTTGCCAGACCAGTGCTTTTCCGCGTGACTGAAGCGGTTTAACGGGGTTGAAGGATGGCAAAATCCGAAACCATGCGTGCTGCTGGAGAACTTGGATTGTCTGTCGCGGAAGACACGGTCGATGCATCTCAACGGACCGTGCAGCGGACCGTTACGCGTGTCGATCTCGCCGAAGCCGTGTACCGTTGTGTCGGTCTGTCGCGCAAGGAGTCGGCTCTTCTGGTGCAGTCGGTGTTGGATGAGCTTGCCGGCGCTTTGATCGCGGGCGAATCCGTCAAATTGTCGTCGTTTGGGCGGTTTCTTGTGCGCGCCAAATCGGAGCGCGTTGGACGAAATCCCAAGACCGGGATCGAAGTTCCGATAACCCGGCGCCGCGTCATGGTGTTCAAGCCATCGAATGTCCTCAAGGCCCGGATCAATGGTCTGGCGGTTGCCGATGACGAGGACGACTGAGCATTTTTGCGCTGGCGAGGAAAATTTATTCTCGCGAGACCAGCGCCGGCGCGCGACCCGGCAAGGGGCCCGCGTTCGAGACGGCCGGCTTGGAGCTTGAGATGAGGAGCTAGCGGCGGATGGACAAAAGCGCCGATGCGTTTCGCACGATCAGCGAGGTCGCCGGGGAGCTTGATCTGCCGCGGCATGTGCTGCGATTCTGGGAGACGCGCTTTCCTCAAATCAGGCCGCTGAAGCGCGCGGGAGGCCGGCGCTATTACCGTCCCCGCGATATAGAGGTTCTGCGCGCGATCAAACATCTCCTTTATGGGCAAGGATATACGATCAAGGGCGTGCAGCGCGTTTTGAAGGAGCAGGGTGCCGGCGCGTTCGCCGCCGCGAGGGATGCCGAGAACGAAAGCCGTTCGGAGCTTTCCTTTCCGGAGGCGCGAGAATTGCCGCTCCTCCAGGGCTCGCCGCTCCGGCAAGGCGAGAGCGCTGGGAACAGCACGGTCCACTCCGGCGGATTGCAACCACCGGCCGAAACGCCCGCCAGCGCGGATCGAGGCGATTCCGTCCGGATGACCGGCGAGGGTCCGATGTGGCCTTTGGCCTTAACGTCCGAAGAGATCGTGCGGTTGCGGGCGGCCTTGGCCGAACTGGCGGCGTGCCAAGACATCCTTGATGCCGCGCGCCGCCGGTAGCTTTGGGCGATGCGCGGCGAGCATGGTCCGCGAAAGCGGAACCCGGTTTGCGATCCGTCCTTGCGATCGCCCGGCTTCGCGCCGCGCGTTGCGCCCGAGGAGGGCTTTCTCTATAAGGGCCAGGGCCGGAGTGTAGCGCAGCCCGGTTAGCGCACTAGTCTGGGGGACTAGGGGTCGCGGGTTCGAATCCCGCCACTCCGACCACGTGGCCAGCCACCCTGGCCGTTTGTGCTGGTCATTTGTACCGGTCGATTGTAATTGGAGGCGGTTGATTGTCCGCGCGCCTGGGTGTTGCG